>CAZLRI010000093.1:0-8419 GCA_964561745.1 uncultured Pseudobdellovibrionaceae bacterium
ATTTTCCATTCAATTTATTGATATCGAAATACTTTTAAACATTTCTCCACTTAAAATTGCAACTTATTTACGAATGAACCTAAAAATCTATATTTTTTACTTTTAACTTTTTGCTTTTAACTTTATACTCCCCTCCTATGCATTCAAATCTTTTATCATCTATAGTTAAAATATTAACAGAAGCAATGCGAGTATTAAAAGTCATTTTGGTTTTTATTACCTCCATTGTTCTGATTAGTACATTAGGTTTTGTTATTATTTATTTTTATTATGCAAAGGATCTCCCTGATATTCATTCGCTTGAAGATTATAAGCCGCCAATCTTAAGTCAGGTAATGGCAGATGATGGCACTGTTATTGGTGAGTTTTG
Organism: uncultured Pseudobdellovibrionaceae bacterium; assembly: GCA_964561745.1. Taxonomy (GTDB): domain Bacteria; phylum UBA10199; class UBA10199; order 2-02-FULL-44-16; family DYJF01; genus CAZLRI01. Next base: position 371 of record CAZLRI010000093.1, read on the forward strand.
GGCAGAGTGTAGGATATTTCTTGCTTATGAAAAGATACCTAAAAAGCTGATACAAACTTTTATTGCTGCTGAAGACTCTCGTTTTTTTGAACATAAAGGCGTTGATATGCGTTCAATAGTCAGGGCGTTTATTGCAAACCTTAAAGCTGGTGAAGTTACACAGGGCGGAAGTACAATCACTCAGCAGATTACACGTTCATTGTTGCTAACTTCAGAAAGGTCAATCGATCGAAAGATAAAGGAAGCAATTCTTGCAACAAGGCTTGAACGGCAGTTGGATAAGGAACAAATCTTAACGCTTTATTTAAATCAGATTTTTTTGGGTAATCGCGCATATGGTATCGGAGCTGCTGCTAGAAATTATTTCCATAAGACTGTAGATGAACTGGATTTAGCTGAAATGGCTCTTATAGCAGGATTGCCCTCTGCTCCGGTTTCGTTTTCTCCGCTTAACCATCCTGAAGCTGCAAAAGAAAGACAGACCCATGTCTTAAATAGGATGCTTGATCAAAATATCATAACCAAACAGGAGATGGAAGCAGCATTAAACAAAAAGATAGTTATCTATTATGCAGGAGTAGACAAAGATTTTACAATGCCGGAAGCAGCTTATTTTGTGGAGCAGGTAAGGCGTCTTGTTAAAGATAAGTATGGGGATGATACTTTATATAAAAAAGGAATTAAGATTTTTACTGCTATGAATATTGATATGCAGAAGGCTGCATATCAAGCTGTGCGTGATGGAGTGGATGCTGTTGCAAAGAGACAGGGATGGACAGGGCCTCTTATGCATATGGAATCCAAAGATATTGATAAACAGGCCAAGATATTTCAGAAGGAATTATTAGAAAAACAACATCAAAAATATATAATATGGCCTTTGGATAACAGGGATGCCAATATAGCAACCTTAGAACAGGGTGGTGTTTATAAAGCCATAGTCACTGGCTTTAACGGTAAAAATACAAATCTTTTAGTAGGCGATGCTTTAGGGGTTATGGGTGTTGATAGTTTGAAATGGGCACGGGAGTTTTCAACTGATCGTGTAAACTATGATGATGGGAACTTTGTCTCTGATCCAAGAAAAATTCTTAATGTAGGAGATATTATTTACGTTAAGTATCTTGATGGAGAGAGATTCGGATTGTATCAGCAACCTTTGGTGCAGAGCTCGCTTTTTTCCATGGATCCTCATTCACATGAGGTTAAGGCCTTAATAGGCGGTTATGATTTTAAGACAAGTGAATTTAACCGGGCAATACAGGCATTAAGGCAGCCGGGATCATCCTTTAAGCCGTTTATTTATGCAGCTGCTTTGGATAAAGGATATAATTATGAAACAACTATAGTTGATGCGCCTGTTCAGTATGTTGTGGGTGGCAAAATCTGGAGACCAAAAAACTATAGTGATTATAAAGGCCCGATGGCTTTTCAAAATGCGATAATACTATCGCGCAATATTCCCACAGTAAAGATAGTTGCAGATATAGGGACCCATTATTTAACAGGTTATATTCGCAAGTTTGGAATAACATCATCTATTGCAAAATATCTTTCAATGGCTTTGGGTGCAAACGCAGTTACTTTGGAGGAGATGGTAACTGGGTATTCGGTTTTTTTAAATCAAGGGGTTTATCATAAACCTATATACATACGTAATATCTTAGATGTAGAAGGTAATGTGCTTGAAGACAATATGGTGCTGGAAAAAACTGAATTAATTGCTTCTGATACAAAAAAGGAAATTAACCTGCCGGACAAAATTACTGAAAATGATCTAAATACAGAATTGTTTATAGATAATGAGCCTTGGATAGAAAAAGATGGTTTGAGATTAAGCCAAATAAATATTAAAACTCTTTATGGAGAAAAGATTCCTCCAGACCATGTTATTACACCACAAACTGCTTATTTGATGGTTAATCTTTTAAAAGGAGTTGTTGAAAGAGGAACTGCAACACGTGTGAAGGCTTTGGGCAAGCCTGCTGCTGGAAAAACTGGTACAACAAATGACGAAACTGATACATGGTTTATTGGTTTTGTGCCTGATCTGCTTGCAGGTGTATGGGTTGGTTTTGATGAGATATCCTCAATTGGAAAAAAGGAAACAGGTGGCAGAACAGCAGCTCCGATATTTATAGAATATATGAAGGAAGCAACAAAAAATTTTGAAGCAAAAAATTTTACGCCTCCTCCAGATTTTCCAATAAAAGATATCGCTTCTATAAGTGGTGGATCAGCGATATTTGGTCCAAGATATATATTTGATGCTTCAAATTCTCCTAGCAATCCTGACAGGGCAGGTGCTTTTTTTGAGGAGGACTTAGAGGAATATTCCAATCAAGGAGCCCCTTCTGGAGGAGCTGACACCAGAATACAACACAATGAAAATACTGATGAATTTTCTTTTTAAATACTGGCATAATTATTGCTAACCTCTTAATATTAATGAGTTATTCTATTTCCCCCCTTTTTTTGTTATACTTTAAAAGTACATAACAACATAAGGGGGAATTTATGCATGTAAGAGAAAGAATTGGGAAGCGCATTGGTCGTAACCAATCTCAGATCGGTTGGTATTTAGAATCAAGACAAAGAAGAATGAATATGCTTGGTGAATTAAATCAACTTCATATGAGTGTAGGAAAATGCCATCACTTTGCAAGGTCGTTTAAGGGACATGATAAGCATTGGAAATAGGGGTGTGTTTATAAAATTGATATTTAAGAAAACAGGCAATGATATTTTAGCTTCGGTGATCTTCTTCAATTGCCAGAAGATCACCTGCCCTTAGTCATCGCTATTTTTTAAGGCTTAGAAAGCGATGACTTCGGAAGCCGCTAAAATATCATTGCCTGTTTTTAATTTTAAAACTTGTGAAATAGAAGTATGTTAAACTAAAATTAATTAAACTAGCATCAGGAATGTAATGTTGAGAGTACGTAGTTGTTTTTGAGTTTTGGCTCAAAAACGCTACTCGGCTCTCAGCTGGCTTAGTATTCTAACCATAGATAAGTCAGCCTCCGAGACGCCTCCTAACAATGCATTCCTGATACATTATTAATTTTTCTAAACTGAGAGATAATGATGAAAAATAAAATCAAAATAGCATTATGTCAGATGGATATTGATCCTGATTTTAATAAGAATGTCAGTAATGCGATAGATATGATAAATAAAGCAGCGCAGAAGGGCGCAAAGATTGTAATGTTGCCTGAGATATTTATTTCGCCATATGATGTTAGAAGATTTAAGAAGATTGCTATTAATGATAAAGATCCTTTGATTAAGACATTTAGTGAACTGAGTTTGAAAAAGAAAATGATGATTGTGGCTGGTTCAGTAGTTGAGCGGTCTGGACGAAATTTATATAACACATCATTTATTTTTGAAAAAGGCAGATTGATTGGAAAGTATCGAAAGACGCATCTTTTTGATGTTGATATAAAGGGAAAAATAACTTTTCAGGAATCTAGTGTTTTTAAGCCCGGAAATATTGCAAAGACATTTAATACATCATTTGGAAAAATCGGTGTGGTCATCTGTTTTGATCTTAGATTTCCAGAAATGGTAAGAAGCTTGGCTAAACAGGGTGCAAAGATGATATTTGCTCCAGCTGCGTTTAGTCATATAACAGGTCCATTGCATTGGGAGCTGATTGTAAGGGCTAGGGCTATGGATTCGCAAAGCTTTGTCTTTGCCTGCTCACCAGCCTTAAATAAAAAATATAGTTATCAAGCTTGGGGGCATAGTGCTATTGTTGATCCTTATGGTGTTGTGGTAAATATGCTTGGTTTTAAAAGCGGGATTTTATGTGAAGAAATTAACCTTAACTTAGTTGAGAAAGTAAGAAAAGAGATCCCTATTCTTTAGATGTGCCCTTTAGTTAAAGGACATGGTATCCGCAGGCTTTAGCCTGCGTAGTAGATTACCACTGCACAAACACACCGATCTCTGGTCCGTGCAGGGTTTTGTTTTTATTAGACCAAATGATTCTATATCCGCCCCGAACTCCTATTAATTTATATTTGTAAGACATCGCTATATCCCAGTCGAACATCTGTTTGCTTGTGCCAAATGTTGTGTAAAAAAACTTTGAATCAAATATAAGATTTTGAATTGGATATATATAAACAGTTCCACTAATCATTTTATAAACAATCATTACAATCAGCGCTGATGCTGCAAGTTTCAGTTGTCCCTGTATCAACAAGGGCTACGTTAATAGATCCTGAACAAGCAAGCAGCATTGTGCTTGTATTGCTTGCATCACCTGTAATGGATATTGTGAAATCATTTGTGGATGCAAGTCCGGTTACAGTACCTGTAATTTGTATGTTATCACCAACAGTTGTAATAGATAGATTGCTTTCAACTGTAGAATCGCTTTCAGAGAAAGTAAATGAGCCGCTAAATGTCATGCTTGTTTGTCCGGTAATTGTTTCAATATAGTTTATGCTGTTAAGTGTTACAGTTTCGGTGACTTCATTAATATCAGATGTTATCTGACCATCAAATGTAACCACATAATCTGATATCATGCTAAGAGTTAATGTCCCATTAAGGAAAACAAGTCCGCCATTTATTGTATAAGGTTCATTGTTAAAAGTAACACTGATTGAATCTGAGCTGGTTGTTACTACAGGGGTTTTATAAACGCCAGCTTTGCTATCAGAAAAAAGTTCATTTAAGGCCACCTGTGTTACATATTCCACAATAGATAAGTCAGGCACATCTTCATTATATGAACGTCCCTGATTATATCCATCAGCTCCATTTGTGGATGTCTTGCCGGTAATCTCTGAAAAAACAACTGATGCTGCTTTGCCCTGATCGCTTATGTTATTTGATGAAGAAGAAGTTTGATCGCCTTGTTCTGTGCTAAACTCAGTACTTGTGTTTGAACTTCCGCAACCCACTGCCAATAAAGCAATGAAAGCAACGCACAGCATAAAAAGTTTTTTCATAGAATCTCCTTTCTTATTTTTCTGTTATTTCTATTTTTTGGATTGTGTCGCCTTTTCGAAGCTTTTCCACAACATCCATTCCTTCAATTGTTTGCCCAAATACTGTGTATGCTCCATCAAGAAAAGGCGTTGCTTCAAGAGTGATATAAAACTGTGATCCACTTGATCGCCTTTCCGGATTTACCTGATCACCTGTTCTTGCCCATGCAAGCGCGCCTTTTTTATGGGGTAGTTTAATTTCAGCAGGGATAGTATATCCTGGACCGCCACTTCCGGTTCCTGTTGGATCGCCGCCCTGAATTACAAAACCCGGTTCATAGCGGTGAAAGGTAAGCCCATTATAAAAACCGCCATTTGCTAATTGAATAAAATTCGTAGCAGAAAGTGGTGCGTCTTTAGAAGATAATTCACATACGATCTTCCCCTGACTTGTTGTGATAGTTGCTATATATGTTTTGTTAACATCAACAGCTGCTTGTTTTGGTTCAGTAAACTTTTGGGTTGTCTCCATGTTAGTTGCCCCTTCCTCTTGTGTTTTTGTTTCTTCGGTTTGTATTTTTGTTTCTTCGGTTTGTTTTTGTTTGCATGCCACTGTTGTTAGCAACGCCACTGCTAATAGGATGTTTAATATTTTCTTCATATTTTTTGTCGTAAGATGTTATTAACATGCGTGCAAAAACCATTTTTTGTACACAGATTAAATCACAGTTTACGAAAAGTTAGGCATCTTTGATATCTCAAAAAAAGCGTGCACAAGTGATTGTAATCAACAGAATCTTGTTTCAAAGACCCAAACAAGCTTCTATTGAACAATCACTAGGTCTCAGACAATTTTATTTTTATCTTAAGGATAGACACAAGTGCTTGATCAATTTAATTATTATTGATTTAAATAGATGAAAATTAAATTGTCAAAGCACTAGTTCCTCCAGACTGATTTCAACACACTCTCTTAAAGCTGTTAAGTCATATCCCCCCTCCAGCATATAAACCTGTTTTCCGTTACATACTTCATTTGAAAGCTCGCATAGCGTATTAACAATCCACCTGAATCCGTCGTTTGTTAAACGCATGCCTCCAAGAGGATCTCTTCTATGCGCATCATATCCTGCTGAGACAAGGAGTATCTCAGGTTCAAAAGATTCAAAAGCCGGCACCAGATGTTTTTCTAAAGCTCTTTTATATACATCATCATCTGCGCCATGATCCAGAGGTATATTTAATGTTGTTCCTTTTCCTTTACCATTTCCTGTTTCGTTTTTAGGACCAGTTCCGGGAAAAAATGGAGCTCTGTGGATTGAAAAATAAAATATATCTTCGTTTTTATAAAAGAAGTTTTGTGTGCCATTACCGTGATGCACATCAAAATCTACGATGAAAATGCGCTTTATGCCAAGATGTTCTTTGGCGTATTGCGCAGCTATTGCAATATTATTAAATATACAAAACCCCATTGATCGATTTTTTTCAGCATGATGGCCCGGTGGTCTTACAAAAGCAAATGCATTTTTCAAATCATTGTTAGCAACTTTTTTCACAAGGGTTATGCCTGATCCAGCAGCAAGCAAAGCAGCATCCCATGTATATGGGCAGGCAGAGGTATCAGGGTCTAAATATGTAAATTCAACCCCGTTAGTTTGTTTTACAAGGTTTATATAAGATTCATCATGAATAAGTTTGAGGTCATCAATTGAGGCAGGTTCTGCTTTAATATTTATAACCTCTTTGCCAACTCCATCACCTTCTAAAACCTGTTTTATAGCTAATAATCTACTGGGTGATTCTGGATGGCCAAGACCCATTGAATGCTTTGTAAAAAGTTCGTTCCAGATTATGCCGGTTTTTGACATGCAGGATATCTATATGGAATGTAAAAGGATTGCAATCATCTTTGTTTATTTTTCTGTGATTACAAAAAATAGCCCTTGAATAAAACTTTTATGAATATATTAGGCTTCTAACAATTTTATCTTATGGGAAATTTTTAGGAGGAGCAAGATATAATGTTTTTTCAAAATAATAAGATGGTAATTAAGAAATCTCTAAAATTTTTGTTATTGATGTTAATTATAGGTTTAAGCCTATTTGATCAGGTTGGTTGTAACTCTCAAAAAAGAAAATTAATAATATTTCATGCAGGTAGCCTTGCCATGCCTTTCAAAGAAGCAAGCGAAGCATTTCAGAAGATTTACCCGGATATTGAGATATTAACCGAAGCTTCAGGTAGCGTGGAAGCTGCCCGAAAGGTTACGGATTTGCATAGGCATGCGGATATCATCGGTTCAGCTGATTATACTGTGATTGAAACTTTGCTGATGCCGAAATATACAGATTTTCTGGTTAAATTTGCTACTAATGAGATGGCTATTATGTATACAGAGCATAGCCGCTATGCGAATGAGATTAATGACCAGAACTGGCATGAAATTTTGCTTCGTAAAGATGTAAATTTTGGGCGTAGTGATCCAAATCTGGATCCATGCGGATATCGAGCTTTGTTGGTTTGGCAGTTGGCTGAACAGTATTATAAAATTCCAAAGTTGTATGAAAATTTATTAAAAAAATGTCCGTATAAAAATATTCGCCCAAAAGAAACCGATCTTTTAGCACTGCTTGAAGCTGGAGAATTTGATTACATATTTATTTATAGATCTGTTGCAGAACAGCATAAGGAAAAATATTTATCATTGCCTGATCAAATTAATTTAAAAACAGATGTGTTCAAGAATTTTTATAAACAGGCAAAGGTTGATATTGTAGGGAAAAAACCAGGAGAATTGATCGTAAAATATGGAGAGCCAATGGTGTATGGTGTGACGGCAATCAAAGATTCCCCAAATTATGAAGTTGCATTAAAATTTATCGAATTTTTGGTGGGGCCGGAAGGACAAAAGATTATGGTGAAAAGTGGTCAGCCTGCGATTTCCCCTCCAGAGGCAGTTGGAACAATTCCTCCTGTTTTGAAAAAAATGTTTTAAGTAACGTGGGTATCTTAATTAACTTATGTTAACAAAAAGTATTAATATAATTCGGGTAGATGAAGGTCTGGCTGAAAGGCAGGACGATATTTTGGTAACAGAAG
>CAZLRI010000094.1:0-8356 GCA_964561745.1 uncultured Pseudobdellovibrionaceae bacterium
GGGAAAGTTGGATTATAGCAAAGTCGGGTTACCCATTTGAAATGAGAAAGAACCCCTATTTTTAAACAATGAAGATCGTTGTAGTATCTATCTGGTGCGTCCTGTTGTTTGCCGCATGTGGGGTGCTCCTACTCTATTTAGTTCAGGGGGGGATGTTGAGCTGCCCAATGTAGATGATATTTCCCAAAGATTAACATCTGATAAAGGGACGCTCACTTGTTGCCATAAAAATTTTACTACAAAAGGTGTGCTGGAAAAAATAAAAGAGGAAGATCTAATTAATATCGATCTTGTTCTTACCACGCTTGCTGCTATCAATTACGTCTATTGCAAAAAGTATGGCTTCGATCCCACAGAGAGGTTTAGGTTATTCAGATAGGTAAATAAATAAAATTTTACTCCGTCTGAAAAATTTAGGTTCTTTCGTAAATAAGTTGCAAAAAAACTGCTAATAAAGAAAAAGTTTTCAAGTTGTCATTCCCGCCCCCGATCAGGTCGAGGATAAACTCCGGCGGGAATCCAGTTATAATTCAAGTGCCTCTGGATCCCTGCCTTTCAGCCAGAGGCTGATCCGTCCTATGGCGGACGCAGGGATGACAAAACCGCATTTTCCACCACTCCCTTAAATTTAAATGATTGTGATATTTTTGATTAGATCAAGGATAAATCAAAGTTACTTGTAGTTTTTCGTTAGCACATCAGAACTGCCGCGACAGTTAGTTTCTCTCTCCAAAAATCGCAGTGCCAACTCTGATAATAGTTGCACCTTCTTCAATGGCAACTGTAAAATCATGGCTCATGCCCATTGATAATTCTGTCAGATCGTTCTTGTATATTTTTTTTTCATTTATCTGATTTAGCAGGATCTTAAGTTTTTTGAAATATGGGCGGCTTTTTTCAGGATTTGGGTTATATGGTGGAATGATCATTAGCCCCTTAAGATCGATGTTACTGAGTTTGGATATTTTTTCAATCAGATCAAAGAGGTTATTTGTAATTACTCCGGATTTGCTATTTTCATCTCCTAGGTTGACCTCAATAAGGGATTTTATAGTCCTATTTGATTGGTTGTTGATTGATTCAGCTATTTTAATTGAGTCAATGGTTTCAATCCAAGTTGCATTTGGAACAACATATTTGACTTTATTTTGTTGAAGATAACCGATAAAATGCCATTCAATGCTGTTTGTTTTTATAATATCATGATATTTTTCAGAAAAATCCCTGCATTTATCCCTGAATTCTTGCGCATAGTTCTCTCCAAAACATAGTTGGTTGCATTTGATTGCTTCAATAATGCTGTCTATGGATTTTTTTTTGCTGACTGCCACAAGTTTGATAGAATGCGCATCACGCTTGCATTTTATTGCTGCCTGCTGGAGCAGTTTCTTTACATTATCGATGTTTTCTTTGATGGAGCTCATTTATTTAATCGTTGTTCTGGATCCTGTGTCAGGCACGGGATGACAAACTTATTAACTATCGATTAGCTATAACCCCTTGTCAACTCACATGAATACCGTTAATATGCTTTAGATGAAATCCATTAAATTTTTTATAATCGTTTTTTTGATGGTCGGTCTTTTATACAACAGTTGTATTTTTAAATCCAACCCATATCGCGGTGTAATGTCATATAGAAACCAAAAGGTTTATATACAAGGTGGAGGTTTTTATAAAGTGGGGAAATTGCCACAAGGATGGGAGCGCATGCATGCGTCGTCAAAGGCCATTAGTTTTTATAATAAAAGCTATGATTCATCAATTACAACAGATGTTTTTTGTGGTCGGGAATTTTCAGACAGGCCATTAGAGGTGCTTGCAGGAGAATTTGCATCAGCTCTTGCCAATAAAAAGGTAATTTTTACAGATAACATAATGCTTTCTGAAAGAGGGGCATTAAGATTGTCTGTTTCCGGAAAGATGGATGGGGTGGATGTAGGCATGGATATTGTTGTGGTAAAAAGGAATGGTTGTAATTTTGATTTTGTTGCTGTCACACCATTGAATTATGCAGATAATGTTAAAGACGAATTTGAAGTTTTCTTCGGAGAATTTCAATATCAGTAACTTAAGGCGTTTAACACATGAATGGAACTAAAGTTGTTAATTCAGCAGAAAAACTAGGCGGCTTTGTTTACACCATGGATAAAAGACTGGTTTCTTTTATGAATGATCTTGGTGGAGTTACCATATTGTCTTTTAAGACATTTATAGGTGTTTTTAAATACCGGTTTGATTTCAAAGAGCTTGTGCGCCAATTTTCAATAATAGGTAATCGATCTCTATCAATCGTATCTTTAATTGCGATATTTACCGGAATGGTTATAGCCCTGCAGCTATCAATTGGTCTTGGTAGATATGGATTAAAGTTAAATGTTGGGCAGTTAGTTGGAATCGCTATATTCAGAGAGTTGGGACCTGTGCTTACATGTCTTATGGTTGCAGCGCGCGTGGGCAGCGGCATTGCAGCTGAACTTGGCTCTATGGTTGTTACAGAACAGGTTCTTGCAATAGAGGCAATGGGTGCAAATCCCATTAACAGGCTTGTGGTTCCAAGGGTTATTGCAACCATTATTGCATGCCCTCTTTTAACAGTGCTTGCTGATTTAATCGGTTGTTTTGGTGGAATGCTGGTAACAGTAAAAGAAGCTTCTGTAACCACGCAGTTTTATATAGATCAAATTCGCACAACAGTTCTTGTAGAGGATTTTGTAAGTGGAGTTTCAAAATCAGTTTTTTTCGGATTTTTTATCGCAATTATAGCATGTTATGAAGGGCTTAAAACCAGCGGCGGGACCGAAGGAGTTGGACAGGCTACAACAAAGGCGGTTGTTTATGCCTCTATAGTGATTTTTATATCAGATTTCTTTTTAACCAAACTGCTTCTTTATATATAATGTTATGGGAATTGTAGAGTTCAAAAACGTATCCAAGTTTTTCGGAGATAAGAAGGTATTGGAAGATGCTGACCTTTCAATTGAGAAGGGTGAAACCATAACCATTATGGGCGGTAGTGGTAAGGGGAAAACTGTTTTTCTAAAATTGCTTCTCGGAGTGTTGAAGGCTGATAAAGGTCATATATATTTTCATGGAAAAGATATTGGGGAAATGAAAGAAAAAAATGTTGTGTCTATGCGGCGGCATATTGGTATGCTTTTTCAGGGAGCTGCTTTGTTTGATTCGTTAAGTGTTGCTGAAAATGTGGCATATCCTTTACGAGAGCATTTTGATTATGATGATAACGCTATAGCCAAAATTGTAACAGAAAAGCTGGGGCTGGTAGGTATGCCGGGAGTTGAAGAGCTTATGCCAGCTGAACTTTCAGGTGGAATGAAAAAAAGAGTGGGGTTGGCAAGGGCCATAGCCACTGATCCTGATATTATATTATATGATGAACCAACAACTGGTTTGGATCCAGCTAATACAAAAAGGATCTGTAATTTAATATTGGAATTGCAGCACAAGCTTAAAGTAACATCAATTGTTGTAACACATGATATGGAAAGCGCATTCAGAGTAACTGATCGCATAGCCATGTTGTCTAACTATAAATTTGAATTTGTTGGAACAAAAGAGGAAGCTAAAAATTCAAGCATCCCTTTGGTAAAACATTTTATCAATGGTGATATGGATACTAATGATGGATAGGTTTATGAGGATAATATCCGAGTTGACAGAGGTATTCTCGCTACGGCAATTTTCTTCAAATGCCATAAAATTGCCTGCGCTTCATTGCCGCATGTAATATGGCTTTGATGGCGGCGATTCCAGACACCGCTCGAATAGCACTGGCAACTCAGATGTTATTCTGCAATTGTAAGTGTTAAAAGGTTTCGATAAGTGGGGTTGATGGAGGAGATATGCGGCAAAAATTTATGACTGAAATAAGAGTGGGTATATTTGTATTAATAGCTTTGCTGTTGGGTATGATGACCTTATTTCAGCTTGGCAGTGGTCAGGATATATTTGACAGTCAATACACTCTTTTTACAAGTTTCAAGGATATATCTGGTTTAAGAGTTGGTGCGCAGGTTCAGTTAGCTGGTTTGAATGTTGGTTTTGTAGATGAGATCAGGTTTCCTGATGATCTTTTAGTGAGAAATATAACAGTTGTTTTGAGAATAAAAAAAGGATTTCAGAGAAGGATTAGGGAAGATTCAGTTGCAACAGTTAATACACAGGGTTTGCTTGGAGATAAATTTATATATATAAGTGTTGGCAGTGAAGATATGCCGGTTATCAAAGATGAAGGGATTCTTCCAAACAAAGAAACAACATCGATCTTTGCCTTGGCTGAAAAAGCTGGTGAAATAATGGACAATATAGGAGAGGCATCTACCTCTTTGAACGAGCTTTTAAAAGGAATCGGTGGAAAAGATGAAAATAATTTAAGAGAATCAATTAAGTCGTTGCGTGTAACGCTTCAGCAGGTTGAAAAAGGCAAGGGTTTGGTTCATGCTCTTATATATGATCCAAAGGGTGAAGAGGTGATTGCAAATCTTTCAGCTACAATGAAATCAGTTAAAGAGATTACAACCGGAGTTTCAGATAATACAAAGGAAAAAACTGCGAGTCTGATCAAAAATCTGCAAGATGCTTCTGCTGATCTAAAGGTAATTCTTGGTTCAATACGTAATGGTGAAGGCACGTTGGGGTTGCTGGTGCGCGATCCAGCACTATATAATGATATCAGGGCTCTTTTTGGACGAGCAAACCGGAATGCCCTTATTAAAGCTATTGTCAGGTCAACTATTGAAAAAAATGAAACTGTGAAATAATCTCTCGATGAGCGATGAGAGTGTATTAATGAACGCTCATCGCACAACGAAAAAAAGGGAGGTCTTATGCCTAGTGAGCCTAAAGGTAATAAACGTGAAGTAATAACAGGTAGTCCAAAGGGAAAACATAGATTGTTAGAGATGATCAGGAGTCGCCATAAAACAGATATTTACAAAGATCTTACATGGGAAGGCAACTTTTCTGATTATCTTCATATAGTGGAAGAGAATCCGCATATTGCCAGAACAGCATTTCAGCGGGTATATGATATGATCCTCTCTTTTGGTTATGAGGAATATACAGAGTATAAAAAGAGAATAACGCATTTTAGGTTTTTTGAAGATCCATTTGAAAATGGGAAAGATGCTCTTTATGGTTTGGATTTGCCTTTAATGAAACTTGTAAATGCATTTCAGTCTGCAGCTAGGAGATATGGAACAGAGAAGAGAATTCTTCTCCTTCATGGACCGGTTGGTGGTGCAAAATCTACTATTGTTCGTTTATTAAAAAAAGGTTTGGAGAATTATACAAAAACCCCAGAAGGTGCGTTTTATACTTATTCGTGGGTTAAGAACGGGCTTAATGATGCAAGAAACATCTTTGGAACTTCTGAAATAATTCCATGTCCAATGCACGAAGAGCCGCTTCGATTGATTCCTCTTGAATTAAGAGGAGAGGTCATTTTAGAGATAAATAAAAATTTATCAGAGGAGAGAAAGATCTATCTTGAAGGAGATTTGTGCCCCAACTGCCGATATATTTATAAAGAACTATTGAGTGTATATCAGGGCGACTGGACCAAAATTATGGATCATATAAGGGTGAGAAGGATCTTTATGTCTGAAAAAGACAGGATAGGCATAGGGACATTTCAGCCAAAGGATGAGAAGAATCAGGATTCAACAGAGCTTACAGGTGATATTAATTACAGAAAGATTGCAGAATATGGGTCAGATTCTGATCCACGGGCTTTTAATTTTGACGGGGAGTTTAATATATCCAATCGTGGAATTATAGAGTTTATCGAAGTTTTGAAATTAGATGTAGCGTTTCTTTATGATCTGCTTGGTGCTTCTCAGGAACATAAAGTTAAGCCAAAGAAATTTGCGCAAACAGATATTGATGAAGTTATCATTGGTCACACAAATGAAGCTGAATACAAAAAACTCCTGAATAATGAGTATATGGAAGCGCTTCGGGATAGAACAGTAAAAACAGACATACCATATATTACAAAGCTGCATGAAGAGATTAAAGTATATGAAAAAGATTATGGCTCAGGCAAGGTAAGAGGCAGACATATAGCGCCTCATACATTGGAAATGGCTTCTATGTGGGCAATTCTTACAAGATTGGAAGAACCTAAAAAAGCTAATCTTACGCTGATGCAAAAGCTCAAACTATATGATGGAAAATCTTTACCCGGATTCACAGAGGATAATGTTAAGGAGTTGCGCAAAGAATCCACCAGAGAAGGAATGGAAGGCATATCTCCGCGTTATATACAAGATAAGATTTCAAATGCTTTGGTGTCTGATGTTGGCGGAGGGTGTGTAAATCCTTTTATGGTTTTAAATGAGCTTGAGGGAGGTCTTAGACACCACTCTCTTATAAAGAGTGAAGATCAGAAAAAGAGATATAAAGAGCTGCTAACAATAGTAAAGGAAGAATATGAAGATATTGTTAAGAATGAGGTGCAGCGCGCAATATCAGCAGATGAAGAGGCAATATCAAGGTTATGTGCAAATTACATAGACAACTTAAAGGCATATACACAGAAGGAAAAAGTTAAAAATAGGTACACAGGGCAGGATGAAGAACCTGATGAAAGATTGATGAGGTCTATTGAAGAGAAGATTGATATTCCAGATAGCAGAAAAGATGATTTTAGACGCGAGATCATGAATTATATTGGAGCACTTGCACTTGAAGGTAAGAACTTTAATTACAAAACAAATGAGCGGCTTTACAAAGCTTTAGAGATGAAGATGTTTGAAGATCAGAAAGATTCAATTAAATTAACGTCGCTTGTGTCTGCTGTTGTAGATAAACACACTCAGGAAAAGATAGATATTGTTAAAAGCAGGCTGATAAAGAACTATGGGTACTGCGATACTTGTGCCACTGATATTCTGAACTTTGTAGCATCTATATTTGCCAGAGGTGAAATAAAGGGTAGAGGAGAGAATAGATAGGTGAACTCGTTGGGAGGTAGGCGATGTGAGATGGGCGAATATTTGATGGACGCTCATCGAATACGCACATCGCGCATCCCCCATCGCACATCGAGATATTATGTCACAAAAGATAGATCAGGATGTTGGGAGATTTAAGGCGATTATCAAAGGCCGGGTTAAGAAGGAGCTCCGAAAGTTTATATCCAATGGAGAGCTTATTGGAAAAAAGGGTAAGGGGCTTGTTAGTATACCTATTCCGCGCATTGATATTCCCAGATTTGTTTATTCAGATAAACAAGCTGGCGGTGTAGGCGAAGGCGAAGGTGATGCTGGGCAGACAGTTGGTCAGGGGGAACCTCAGGCTGGGAATCTGCCGGGTCAGCATATAATGGAGGTTGATGTTTCTCTTGAAGAGCTGGCTGAGATGTTGGGCGAAGAGCTTGAGCTACCAAATATAAAACAAAAAAGTCAGGATGAGCTGGAAAGCTTTGGTATCAAATATTCCGGCATTGCGCCAGTAGGACCGGAATCCCTGAGACACTTTAAAAGAACATATCGCAAGGCATTAAAAAGACAGATCATGTCAGGCACATATGATCCGCGAAAGCCGCTTGTTGTTCCAACGCACGAAGACAGGGTGTATAGAACATGGAAAGAGATAAAACGCCGGCAGGCTAAGGCCCTTATAATTTACATACTTGATGTAAGTGGATCAATGGGTATGGAGCAAAAGGAGATAGTAAGGCTCGAATCATTCTGGATTGATACATGGATTCGCTCTCAATATCAGGGCGTGGAAGTAAGATATATTGTTCATGATGCAGTTGCCAGAGAAGTTGATCAAGAGACTTTTTTTCATACAAGGGAGAGCGGCGGCACAATTATATCATCTGCATACAAGACTATGCTTGAGTTGATAGATGAAAATTATGATGTGGAAAACTGGAATATTTATCCGTTTCAGTTTTCAGATGGAGATAACTGGTCTGGTAATGATACTGAAGAATGTCTTAACCTCTTAACAGAAAAGATTTTACCAATATGTAATATGTTTTGTTATGGACAAGTTGAGAGCGAATATGGAAGTGGTCAATTTCTAAAAGATTTAGAAGCTCGTTTTAAAGGCAAAGAAGACAAGATTATAACATCAAAAATACCAAATAGAGATGCAATTATTGATTCAATTAAGACTTTTTTAGGAAAGGGTAATTGATGAAATTGCTATAGCTCCCGCAAAACAAAATGACCGATTGTAGCAATGGGAGGTAGCTTCACACAGAAAGGTTGTCAAGGGCGACTTTCGTCGCCGCGAAGCGGGTGAACCCCTTGACAACCTTTCTGGGTGAAGCAAAATGTCCCCTAATGGAGGTGAATGGAGGATTTTGTAATTAACTATG
>CAZLRI010000095.1:0-8338 GCA_964561745.1 uncultured Pseudobdellovibrionaceae bacterium
CACAATTCAAAATTCCCTCCCACTTTCAGCCAGAGGCTGATCCGCCTTTGGCGGGAGTGGGGAGGGTTGGGCCAGCCCGCCATGCGAGCCTTACGGCTCTTTCAAGGCGAGGCAGGCGGGGAGGGGGGAATTACTTACGATTTTTTCTCTTTTATAACAGCCTGAGCTGCAGCCAGTCTTGCTATAGGTACTCTGAATGGGGAGCATGATACAAAATCCAGCCCTATATTATGGCAGAAAATAACAGATCTTGGTTCGCCGCCATGTTCTCCACAGATTCCAATTTCAAGCTTTGGATTGGTCTTTCTGCCCTTTGCAACGCCGATCTTCATAAGTTCACCAACGCCATTTGTGTCTATGGTTACAAATGGATCAGCTGGCAAAATATGTTTATCAACATATTCTACAAGAAACCTGCCTGCATCATCTCTTGAAAAACCAAATGTCGTTTGAGTGAGATCGTTTGTGCCAAAAGAGAAGAAATCAGCGTGCTTGGCAATTTCATCAGCTGTTAATGCAGCCCTTGGTAGTTCAATCATTGTTCCAATAGAATATTTTACATTTTGTCCGGTTTTTTCAATTACCTCTTTGCATACCTTATCGCAAACTGCTCTGAGAAGACTTAATTCATTGGCATGACCGACAAGCGGTATTTCAATTTCAGGTATTGCAACGATCTTTTCATCTCTGGCAAGCTCGCAGGCAGCTTCCATTATAGCTTGTGTTTGCATTGCATAGATTTCAGGGAAGGTTACTCCTAATCGACATCCTCTATGTCCAAGCATTGGATTGAATTCATGCAGCTCATCGCGTTTTGCTTTTAGTTTTTCCGGAGAAACATCTATCTTTGCAGCCAGATCATTTATCTCTTCATCAGTGTGGGGGAGAAATTCATGAAGAGGGGGATCAAGAAGGCGAATGGTAACAGGGTAGCCATCCATGGCTTTGAATATTCCTTTGAAATCACCTTTTTGCATAGGCATGATTTTGTGTAATGCCTTTTTTCTGCCATCAAGATCATTTGCTAATATCATTTCGCGGACTGCGTCAATTCTTTCGCCTTCAAAGAACATATGTTCTGTGCGGCAGAGACCAATTCCCTGAGCTCCGAATTTCCTTGCAGCTACAGCATCAGCTGGTGTGTCAGCATTTGTCCTGACTTTGAGTTTTTTGATGCCATCAACCCATTCCATTAATGTTCCGAATTCTCCGGTTAATTCCGGCTGAACTGTTGGAAGTTTTCCTAACATAACTTCGCCGGTTGAACCATCAAGTGTAATATAGTCACCTTCTTTTATTGTTGTTTCTTTGATAGCAAGCATTTTTTTGCTGGAATTTATGTTAAGTTCTCCGCATCCAGCAACACAGCATTTGCCCATTCCTCTTGCAACAACTGCAGCATGGCTGGTTAAGCCCCCGCGTGCAGTAAGGATGCCTTGTGATACATGCATTCCTTTGATGTCATCAGGAGATGTTTCCTGTCTGACTAAAATTACTTTTTCGCCCTTGTTAACCCACTCTTCTGCATCTTCAGCTGTAAAAACTGCTTTGCCGGTTGCAGCTCCCGGAGATGCTGGAAGACCTTTTGCAATAACAGTTCGTTTTGCTTTCGGATCTATGGTTGGATGAAGAAGCTGGTCTAAAGAGCTTGGATTCACTCTTTCAATAGCTTCTTCTTTGGAGATTAACCCTTCATTTGCCATATCAACCGCGATCTTTACTGCTGCAGCAGCAGTTCTTTTTCCGTTTCTTGTCTGGAGAATCCAAAGTTTATTCTGTTGCACGGTGAATTCCATGTCCTGCATGTCTTTGTAGTGCTTTTCAAGTTTCTGATAGATGCCAACCAATTCTTTATAAAGCGCTGGCATCTCTTCTTCCATTGATTGCAATGAAGGGTTTGTTTTTCCTGCAATGTTGATAGGTTGTGGAGTCCTGATTCCTGCAACAACATCTTCGCCCTGTGCATTGATGAGAAATTCTCCAAAGAATTTCTTTTCTCCAGTTGCCGGATCGCGGGTAAAGCAAACTCCGGTTGCGCAGTCATCGCCCATATTTCCAAAAACCATGGCTTGTATGTTAACTGCAGTTCCCCAGTTGCTAGGAATGTTGTTAATGCGTCTGTATTCAATTGCTCTCTTCGTGTCCCATGATTTTACAACAGCTGTTATTGCATGCATCAACTGATCTTCTGGATTGTCTGGAAAATCTTTACCTGTATCATCTTTAACTTTTTTCTTAAACAAGGTGGATAATTCCTGAAGATCTTCAGCTGTTAATTCAAGGTCAAGTTTTACTCCTTTTTCAGCTTTTACTTTGTCAATGATCTCTTCGAAATGTTCGCTTGGCACTCCAAGCACGACATCACCAAACATCTGAATAAATCTTCTGTAGCTGTCATAAACAAAACGTTTGTTTTTTGTTTTTTCAATAAGTCCTTCTATGGTTTCCGGACAAAGACCAAGATTTAAAACCGTATCCATCATTCCGGGCATGCTTGCCCTTGCTCCTGATCGCACAGACAGAAGAAGCGGATTTTTATGATCTCCAAATTTAGTATCCATGGTTTTTTCTATGAAATGAACGCCTTTTTTGATCTGGTCTTCAATGCCATCTGGATACTTGCCGTTATTTTCCATGTAATAAACGCTTACATCTGTTGAGATTGTAAATCCGGCTGGTACAGCAATGCCGATTGTATTCATTTCAGCTAGATTTGCGCCTTTGCCGCCCAGAGTGTTGCGCATTTTTGCAGCGCCTTCTGCTTTTCCATTACCAAATGTATAAACATATTTTTCCGCCACTTTTGCCTCCTTTTTTTATGCTGTTTTTCAGGCGTTGCGTAGTTTGAGAATTCCTATTGATACGCGGCACGATATACAGCTAAATGCTGATGGAATTTGTTAAATTAAGATAAAAGATTAATCAAATTTTGAGAAATTTTTATTCAAATATTCTTTAAGATTGTCAATAGGTATTCTTTCCTGTTCCATTGTGTCTCTGTCTCGTATTGTAACAGAATGATCTTCTTCACTTTGAAAATCATATGTTACACAGTATGGAGTGCCAACCTCATCATGCCTGCGGTATCTTTTTCCAATAGATCCAACACTGTCGAATTCAGATGCAAAGTGTTTTTGCAGTTCCAAGTGTATGGTTTTTGCTTTATCAGCTAATTTTGCTGAAAGAGGGAACACCGCAACCTGTATTGGTGCAATGGCTGGAGAAAAGCCCATTACAACTCTTTTCTCATCTTTAACTTCCTCTTCCCGATATGCATCAGCAAGTACAGCCAGACATGTTCTGTCAACTCCGACAGATGTTTCAATAACTGCAGGAACAAAGCGCTCCTTTGTTGCCTCATTAAAATATGCCAGATCCTTTCCTGATACTTTCATGTGCTGGTTTAGGTCATAAGTTGATCTGTCTGCAATCCCCTCCATTTCAGATGTTCCAAATGGCATGTCATATTCAACATCTGTGCAGGCTTTTGCATAATGAGCGAGTTCGTCTTTTTTATGTTTGCGTAGCTTTAACTTATCCTCTTTTATTCCTAATGATTTAAACCAGTTAAAGCGTTCAGAAACCCAGTATTCAAACCATTTGCTGCTCTCGTCAGAATGGCAGAAAAATTCCATTTCCATTTGCTCAAACTCTCGCGAACGAAAGATAAAATTTCTAGGTGTTATTTCATTTCGGAATGCCTTTCCGATTTGTGCAATGCCAAAAGGTATCTTTTTTCTGCTGACAATCTGTACATTTTTGAATTGTGTAAAGATTGACTGGCAGGTTTCCGGTCTTAAATAAGCAGTTGATGTCTTGCTAACTTCTGCACCAACATTAGTTTGAAACATTAGGTTAAACTGACGTGCTTCAGTTAAATCTCCATTGCATTCAGGGCATTTTCCCTTAGCGTTTTTGCTCTCAGGCATATCATCTGCGCGAAACCGGCGTTTGCAGGATTTGCAGTCAACCATTGGATCTCTGAAACTATCAACATGTCCGGATGCAACCCATGTTTGTGGATGGGCAATTATGCTTGTATCAATGCCAACAACATCATCCCTTTCGCGAACCATTTTTTTCCACCATGATTCTTTTATGCGGCGTTTCAACTCTACTCCAAGTGGACCAAAGTCCCAAAATCCGTTAATTCCCCCATAAATTTCACTGGATTGAAATATAAAGCCACGGCGCTTACATAATGAAACCAAAGTATCCATGTCGACCATATTAGTACCCTTTTTTCGTTGTGCGATGTGCGTGCATTGTACTTCGCGAAAACCTATATATCGTTACTCTGATTTTAACGATGTACTATGTACGACCGACGCACGACCAATAAAAGCGGTATGCTTCTATCGCTGAAAATTGTAAACGTCAATAGAAGGTTGAAAATAAAGAAAAAAATGTTGCTCTTTAAAGCGCTTTGTATATCGTGTATAAAATATCGGATTATCTAAAGTGGGGGGTACAATGAAAATTTTGCGTGTAGGCACATTTTTTGTGTTTATTCTTTTTCTGTCAGCATGTACCGAAGGGCAAAGGTCGTGGTTAGCACATTTCTTTAAAGAAGGTGGAAGTGCTGTGCCAGTTGCAGTTGAGAATGTAGTTGTTGATGAAAGGAATGTGTCAAATGTGGTTGGTGCAAGCTTGGTATCAAGCAACAAGTATGATGTTACTCTACCTTATGAGGCTAAGATAGGTAAAGTTTTTGTAAATATTGGTGATTCAGTAAAAACTGGCGACAAACTTTGCAGTCTTTCTGAAGAGGAATATAATCTTAAAATCGGGACATTAAAAGCTAAGCTGCAGGAGTCGCAGTCTGAGCTTGATAAAAATTTATATTTTTTAAGAAATCGTGACCGGTTGCTTGAAGAGGAAAAAATTGATCAGGAACAGTATGATAAACTTGATACAGAAGTTGATGCAAACGAAAAAGAGATAGAGACAATAAAAACCAAAATATCTCAGATTGAACGGCAGGCGATTGATGTGAATGTAAAGAGTCAGGTTACAGGTGTTATATCTGACCGGTTTGCTTCTCCGGGTATAATAATTGAAGAGAAAAAACCGTTGTTTTTTATTACAGCCATTGATCCTATTGCAGTTGAGTTTTCACTTGTTCCTTATGAAGCTAAGTTTATTAAACCAGGAATGTCGGTTCTTGTCAGGTTTAGGGATTTACCGGGCGAGAGTGTTTCTGCAACTATAAGTTCAGTTGGTTCTAAGATTGATGAACAAACCGGACGATTCAATGTCCGGGTGCTTATTTCAAATCCAGACAATATTTATAAAATTGGTATGATGGCACAGGTGGAGTTTGACAGTGTTGAAAAACAAAAATATTTTAGTGTGCCTGAGGAAGCTGTTATATCAGACAGCAGAAGATATTATGTTTTTACAGTATCTCAGGGCGTAGCACATAAGGTGCTGGTTGTTATAAAAGATAAAAAAGATGGAAGGGTGGATATAGTAAACGGGTTAATGGATAATGATCTTGTTGTGGTTAAGGGAAATAAAGAATTACAAGAAGGGTCTGTTGTTGATATATGGCGACAGTAGATTAGGAGATTGAAGGGTGAAGAAATATCTAATGACAGCTTGTGCAGTTGTTTTAATACAGAATGTTGCCTTTGCTACGCCAAAACCTTCTTATAATTGGGCTGCTATACAAGATGGAGTGAACTACGCAAGAATTGTTTATAATAATGGAGATAATGACACCAATGTATTTATCCATGCATTTCAGATAGATCCTTCTAAGGTTTCCTTTGATGTGCTTGTTGCAGGCGATACTAATCCTCAGGGTTTGTCTGCAAAGTCTTTTGCTAAAAATGCTAATGCAAATTTAGTAATCAATGGCGGGTTTTTTACAGAAGAGCATAAATCAATAGGGCTGCTTGTTAGATCTGGCAAAATTCTAAATCCAAAACATAATACATCATGGTGGAGTATATTTGGGATAAAAAATTCAACACCTTTTATTACTAAGCTTTCAGATTATGTTAACTCAGATGAGGTCTTGATGGCAGTGCAGGCTGGTCCGCGTCTGGTAATAGACGGCGAGATTCCAAAACTAAAACCCGGAATATCCATAAGAAGTGCTGTTGGAATTACAAAAGATAATAAGGTGATGATTGTTATTACAGATGGATCTTTAATATCACTTAATGAATTAGCCCAAAGAATGAAACTTTCCAGATATGAACATGGTTTGGAATGCATTCAGGCAATGGCATTAGATGGTGGCAGCTCATCACAGTTGTACGCAAAAATTGGCGAGTTTGAATTTTCCATTTCCGGCTTGGTTACAGTCCCTAATGCAATTGCTGTTTATACAAAAGAGAAGTAGAAAGGAAGCGTTATGATTAACAGAGCATGGTCGACATTTTTTGTAATAGTTGTAATTTGTTTAGGTTTTTATAGCGGTGGTGGCGGTTGTAGTGGAAACAGTGGTAATAGTAACAGCGTTGATACCGATGTGATACTATTAGCTAAAGATATTCATATGAAGCTGGTTCGTCTTGATGGTACAAAACTTGATTTAGGTTCAAGACCGATTCCGATACGCGTTGCACTTGAAGTTACATTTCCAGTCAAAATGAATACTTTTTCTGTTGAGGGAGCTTTATCTGTTCATGACCCAGACGGGAAGCTGGTTAGTGGTGTGATAACTTGGAATGATGATAAAACTGTTTTAACTTTTCTTCCATCAGCTAATTTGAATTATCATGCAACCTATGGGATTGAGATAGCTGCATCTGCTCTCTCTGATAGCGGCGCTCCTATTGAGAAGATTCTTGCTTATTTTGAAACAATGACCAAAGGGGATGTGAATGGAGATGGATCTACTGATGTTGTGATTGGAGTAAAGGAAGTAGAGCCTGTTGCGAATGGAGTATACTACTGGGACGATAGCCGTATTAAAACAGATCATCTGTCATATATTTTTAATGGAGCAGCACTTTCAGGCAGTCTCACAACAGCAAATGCGTTTGCAAAAATTGCCGTTTCCAATGCTCGTATTATGGGTGATATAAATGCAGATGGATATTCTGATATTATAGCTGGAAAAGATTTTGTAGAAACACCTACTGAACTACCTACTGGTATTGATACATCCTCTGCAAATTATGGCATCGCATATATATTTAACGGAGGACATTCTTTAGGTAATTTGACTCCTGAAAATGCAAGTGCAACCATTGATCCAAGAGCAGAGGGGGGTGGACTTTATATATCAGATGCTGGGTCTGGAGAAATAAATGGGGATGGTTATGAAGATCTGATTGTCCGCGGTTATGAAAACAGTTTTGTTTTTAGTGGCAAAGGGCTTTCAGGTAAATTAACATCGGAAAATGCCTTTGCAACTATACATGAAATGGTAGCTCTGAAAACTATTGGAGATGTCAATGCAGATGGAAAATGTGATGTGGTTGGTACTCGCTTAGTTTCTGAAAACGGAAAACCAACTAAAGAAGTGGGATATATTTTTAATGGAGCAACTCTTGTTGGTACAAAAACAACAAATGACGCAATGGCGATTCTTAGTGATATTGATACTAAAAAAGAGGGAGATCGAGGCGAAGTGCAATTTTCTAAAGTAGGCGATGTTAATAATGATGGGAAAGATGATTTGATAGTTTATTCGCGTTGGCAATCTGGTTGTCCCGGCGGGAGCTGCCTTCCAACTATGGAAGAAACTCTATATATTTTTAGCGGCTCTGATTTTGTTGGTAATGTATCAAAAATCAAAGCCATATCTATCACAACTCAAGACTCGTATTCTTATTTTCCATCGTCAGGTGCTGGTGATGTGAATGGAGATGGTTACAATGATCTTATTTTTAATAATAAGTATATTTTCAGCGGAAAATCGCTTTCCGGGGCGCTTGTGCCTGAAAATGCGCTTGCAACTATAGCTGATACAGATTACGCAGCCTTTACTGCCAGTGTGGGAGATATAAATATGGATCAGTATGATGACATTCTAATAAGTGAGTATCCTAAAGAGGCGGCATATGTTTTTAGCGGTGCAATGCTTTCTGGAACAAAAAAGCTCTCTGATGCAATTGCAACAATAACTTGTGTGCCAAGTTCAGAGGATTTACTATGTAGAATTCAACCTTTTATTCCAGAGAATTTATAAAATAAGTTGGATTCTGAATCTAATTGCATTTTTGGTGCAATGGACATATTGTCCAGAATAACAAAGAATCAAGGTTAACCCAAATTCTCACAAAAGTATTACTATATAACATTTTGCTGTCAATCATCTCTCTACAACGGAACTTCCCCCTCAGGAAAGCAGTAAAAAATGGTTAAAACGTAGGCGGGG
>CAZLRI010000096.1:0-8331 GCA_964561745.1 uncultured Pseudobdellovibrionaceae bacterium
CAACGTCAAGATAAATCGTATCAAAAATGAAATTTATTTCGCTGACCTGTTACGATCAAGAGAATATATAATAAAGTGTTACAGATATTATCATAATGTGGATTAAGGACACCTGACCCCGATTTTTGCATAATCCTCAACCAGCTCAATTAACAACTGATAAAATTCATCTGGTGCGCCTTCGACTCCTTTGCAGATAAAAAACTGGGCTGAATCAAAAATACCGCCATCATCATTACTGCCAATTATACCATCTCCATCACGGTCACTAAAGGAAAACTGGTGAGTTATTCCGTGAGTTTTATAATATCCTTCAATATGAACTGATCTGGAACCAAGTTTTGTTCCATATTTGCGCCTCTCGCTGTCTGTCAAGACTCTGCTCACAGTAACAATAAAAGTCCCTTGTGGCAAAGAACAAGTAAATGTCCTGCCTTCATCAGGTTTAAGCTTTAACAAATCAGCTATGCGTTCTCCAAAAGAATTTTTTGATTTTTTTTTCATAATAATTGACCAATCATAAAAATCTTTTTTCCAAAAAAGTTTTATAACCCTCGATATCCTCAATTGGATCTTTTGCAACACCGGATTTTGAAGCAGCTTCAGCAACTGCAGAAGCCTCCCATACAACCACCCTTGGATCAAGCGGCTTGGGAATAATATAATCACGCCCAAACATAATCTCATTAACCCCATAAGATTTTAATACTGATTCAGGGACATTCTCTTTTGCCAGCGCAGCCAAAGAATAAACAGCAGCCATTTGCATCTCTTTGTTAATGCATGTTGCACGGGTATCTAAGGCACCTCTGAATATAAAAGGGAACCCAAGAACATTATTAACCTGATTAACATAATCAGATCTCCCTGTTGCCATAATAACATCTTTTCTGACCGACTGTGCCAGCTCCGGCAATATCTCAGGATCAGGGTTTGCCATTGCAAATATAATAGGATCGCGCCCCATTGAACGAACCATATTTTCGGTTAACACACCGCCAACTGAAACACCTATAAAAACATCTGCATCTTTAATGATCTTTTCAAGCGACTCTGGAGATGAATTCTGTGCAAACTGTCCTCTATAAGGTTCCTGATTGCGACGCTCCATAGTTAAAAGACCTTTTCTGTCAAACATCCATATATTGTTATGTTTAACTCCAAGAACCTCTATAATCTTTGCACAGGAAACACCAGCTGCTCCTGCGCCTGATATAACCACCTTCACATCTCCAATATCTTTTTTAGCTATCTCTAAGGCATTCAAGATCCCAGCAGCTGCTATAATAGCTGTTCCATGCTGATCATCGTGAAAAACCGGAATTGACATTTTTTTAATCAGCTGTTCCTCGATATAAAAACATTCCGGAGCTTTTATATCCTCTAAATTAATCCCGCCAAAAGTCGGCTCAAGACTTTTTACAATTTTAATAAATGAATTCGGATCTTTTTCATCTATCTCTAAATCAAATACATCTATATCTGCAAAACGTTTAAACAAGACAGATTTGCCTTCCATTACAGGCTTTCCAGCCAGCGGACCAATATCCCCTAATCCAAGAACAGCTGTGCCGTTTGTGATTACTGCAACCAGATTTCCTCTGGAAGTATATTTCATTGCATATTCAGGATTTTTTACTATCTCCCTGCATGGTTCAGCAACTCCCGGAGTATATGCTAATGACAGCTCATATTGTGTATTACAAGGTTTGGTGGGTCTAATTGCAATCTTGCCGGGCAAAGGTTCTGAGTGATATTTAAGAACATCTTCTTTGTTAATTTTCATACAGTATTTCCTTTAATACAAAAAATTATTTCTTATCCAAAGACCTTAGCATCTTCCATGATTCAGATAAAACCTGTTTCAGCCCTTTGCCTGTTGGAGCAGATATTGTAAATATTTTATTTGAAGCTTCCTTTTTCAACTCTGAAATCACAGCATTTACAGTATCTTTATCATAAATATCCATCTTCGTTAACACTACTATTTCAGGTCTTTCAAGCAACTCTTTGTTATATTCACCAAGCTCTTTTCTAATCACCTTATAATTTTCAACAGGATTATTATATGCAGCATCACCAATATCCACTAAATGAATAAAAACCTTTGTTCTCTCTATATGTTTCAAAAATTTAATACCCAGACCAGCTCCTTTGTGCGCATTTTTAATAAGACCCGGAATATCAACAATCACAAAGCTCTTACCATTACCAATATATACAACTCCTAAATTAGGGGTCATTGTTGTAAAAGGATAATCTGCTATTTTGGGCCTTGCTTTGGAAACTGATGCTACAAGAGTTGATTTACCTGCATTAGGCAAACCAATCACTCCAACATCAGCTAATAATTTAAGCTGCAAAAGAAGTCCTTTTTTCTCACCAAGCTTTCCTGGTTCAACACGTCTTGGCGCCTGATTTGTAGATGTTGCAAATCTTGCATTTCCTCTACCCCCTCTTCCACCTGATGCTGCAACCCACTCCATCGGATATTTATCTAAATCTACCAGAACTTTATTGGTTTTGATATCCAAGACCTGTGTCCCAACCGGAAGATCAACAAATTTATCAGCACCAGCTGCACCAAACATACATTTTCCCTTACCATGAACCCCGCGTTCTGCACGAAAACTCTTTTGATACTTTATATCCAACAATGTAGAGATTCCTTCCTGCGTCCTGAATATAACATTACCACCCCTTCCACCATCACCACCATTGGGGCCACCTTTAGGCACATACTTCTCCCTGCGGAAACTCATGCACCCATCTCCTCCATTACCACTCTCAACTTCAATTTTTGCTTCATCTATAAATTTCATTTGAATCCTTTGCACCGTTGTGCGATGTGCGATTAGCGATCGCGAACATATCATAGCGACACCAACATCATACATACGATATATTATTCTCCGCAAAAATAAAGCCCTCTTTTGGAGGGCTTGTTAAAATCCAAAATTAATTTTAGCTTATTTACTCGGAACAACATGGATAAATTTTCTGTCATTCCTGCTACCCTTGAATTCAACTATTCCGGCAATCTTTGCAAAAAGAGTAAAATCTTTTCCACACCCAACATTCATTCCTGGATGAAATTTTGTTCCACGTTGGCGCACTAAAATATTTCCAGCTTTAACAACCTCTCCGGAATATTTCTTCACACCAAGCCTTTGACCCTGACTATCTCTTCCATTTACTGCACGTGTCTTTGACATCTTGATGCTCCTTAATTACATTACGATTTTAGTAATCTCAAGCTCTGTATATGGCTGTCTATGACCAGAACGTTTTTCAAAACCTTTTCTTCTCTTCTTTTTATAAACAATGATTTTACGTGCACGATCCTGAGCTGATATCTTAGCATCAACCTTTACACCATCAAGATAAGGAGCCCCGATCTTTGGTTCAGCATCAGTGCCTATAAAAAGCACTTTATCGAAAGTCAGCGTATCTCCAACATTTCCCTCTAGTTTTTCGACACGAACCTTCTCACCTTCCTTGACTTTATACTGTTTTCCACCTGTTGTTATAACTGCATACATTTTCCACACCCCTTTAAAAAACTGCCATTTAAATTTGTTTTATTCACAAAAAGGTAGCGATAAGTAAGCTAAACCTTATTTAAAGTCAAGTATGATTAATGTATTTAAACATATTTGAAACAGCTGTTTTGAATACAAAAAGCAGGCTAAAATAATATGAAATACTCTGGACAAAACCAGAGCTATTAGGTTATGAACCCAAACATTTAACTGAGGTATTTTTAAATGGAAATCGGCGTAAAAGAAGCTGCAAAATTGTTGAATGTTTCTGAAAAAATGGTTTATAAGTGGATAAAACACAAAAGTTTGCCTGCTTTTAAATTAAATGAACAATATAAGTTAAACAGGGCAGAGCTCTTGGAATGGGCTACTTTAAATCATATAAATATTTCTGCTGATCTTTTCCACAATTCTGACGAAAATAAGGTTTTAATACCCAATTTAGAGGAAGCCATAAGAGCTGGAGGCATATACTATCAAATAGATGGTTCAAATAAAATTTCAGTACTTAAAGCTATTGTTGATTTAATGCCGCTCCCCAAAGATGTAGATAAAACATTCCTTTTTCAGGTTTTGATGGCACGTGAAGGAATGGGATCCACAGGAATCGGTGATGGAATAGCAATCCCTCATGTAAGAAATCCTATTGTAATGCATATAGCAAGCCCCATGATCACGGTATGTTTTTTGAAACAACCGATTGATTTTGGTGCCTTGGATGGCAAACCAGTTCACACACTATTTACTATTATAAGTCCGGTCATATCAACTCATCTAAATCTTTTATCAAAACTCGCTTTTGCCTTGCGCCAACCCTTATTTGAAATAGCTATAAAAGAACGAAAAGCCTGTGATAAAATATACAACAGTGCCCGCGAAATAGACCAAGTTATATCCTCAAAAGATCTAATAGCTAGAAAAGAGAAATAATTGTGAATTGGATGATTATAGCTATTGGTGTAATATTGGCAGGAGCATTTTTTTCATTGTTGCTGCGAAAATCATTCAAGATATTAAGATTTCTTGCACCAGCTTCTTTAATTATAGGATGCTTATTTGGAATTGTTCCTGCAATTTCCTCTTTAATCTCAAGTATGCATTTTGAATTATACTTGCCGTGTCAAATACCATTTGGTTCTTTGAGTCTTGGCATAGATTCCCTTTCAGCAGTGTTCATAATTCCAATCTTGGTAATATCAGCACTTGCTTCTGTCTATGGCTCCGGATATCTCAGAAAATATGAAGGCAATAAAAACATCGGGCTACATTGGTTTTTCTTTAATCTATTAGTAGCTAGCATGATCATGGTAGTATTGGCTCGCAACGCTGTCCTCTTCCTGTTAGCGTGGGAAACGATGGCTCTTACTTCTTTCTTTCTTGTGATATTTGAAAATGAAAAACAAGAGGTTCGCCATGCAGGATTTATTTATTTAGTTGCCACCCATATTGGAACAGCATGTCTTTTAGTTCTTTTTGTATTATTTGGAAAAATTGCAGGGTCTCTTGATTTTGATAAATTCAACCTTGTTGGAATTTCACACATAGTTACAGCAATTGCTTTTATACTGGCTGTTATTGGTTTTGGAACAAAAGCCGGATTCATGCCAATGCATGTTTGGCTGCCTGAAGCTCATCCAGCTGCACCTTCTCACGTTTCTGCGATCATGAGTGGTGTTATGATCAAAACAGGAATCTACGGACTTATTCGCATGCTTACATATATGGGCACACCACCTGAATGGTGGGGCTGGTTGATGGTATTCATTGGCGCTGTATCCGGAATTTTTGGAGTCTTATTTGCACTGGCACAACATGATATCAAAAAACTTCTCGCTTATAGTAGCGTTGAAAACATAGGAATCATAGCACTAGGTATTGGTGTGGGGCTACTTGGCATCTCTTATGAAAATCCAATAATGATAATAGCAGGATTCACAGGTTGCTTTTTTCATGTGATTAATCATGCAATATTCAAAAGCCTGCTTTTCTTTAGCGCAGGTTCTGTTTTGCATGCCACTGAAACAAGAGAGATAGATCTCATGGGCGGCTTGTTAAAAAAGATGCCTGCAACAGCTTTGGTGTTTATTATTGGCGCAGTTGCTATTTGCGGATTGCCTCCGTTGAACGGATTTGTAAGTGAATTTCTCATCTATATCGGAGCATTCACAGGAATCTCTGTTATTAATGGCATAACAACTGCTGGAAATCTTATAAGTATGGTTGCAATTGTTTCTCTGGCATTAATAGGAGGATTGGCGATTGCATGTTTTACAAAGGTCTTTGGCATTGCATTTCTTGGTGAAAAACGAAGTAAGCATGTCGAACATGCTCATGAAACAGGCAAACTAATGCTAATTCCAATGATAGTGCTGGCGGTTTTATGTTTTGTTATGGGCATTGGATGTCCATTTATTTTTGATGTATTAGTATCTGCCACTCAAAACATATTACCATCCTTTTTACATAATCCTGATATTATTCTTTCCCAAATTGTTCCAACAAATCGCATTTTGTTGAGCGTAACTGTTAATGCAACTGTTTTACTCGGAGTTGCGCTTATAATAGCTTTTTTCAAATTAAAACTTCTTGGCAAAAGAAAAATATTTAGAACAGTAACATGGGATTGTGGATATGCAAAACCAACGGCAAAAATGCAGTATACCTCATCTTCATTTGTTTCACCTGTTATAGAATTGTTTCATCCATTTCTTGGCACAAGCCGAAAGCTCAAACAACCTCAAGGGTTTTTCCCAAGAGAAGCCTCTTTTTCAACTGACACACCGGACTTTTATCGGGAAAAGATTTATCAACCTATATTTTCGGCAATTGAATCTATCTTGGCAAGATTTAGGTTTTTGCAGCATGGTCGCCTGAATCTTTATATTCTTTGCATAGTAGTTGCATTGCTTCTGATGTTTGTATGGAAATTGAGGTAAAATAGTGAATATTTCATTTTGCAATAATATAATTTTGGGACTGGTTATGTCCCCTTTTTTACTTGGCGTCATTAACCGCATAAAAGCTGTTTTTGCAGGTCGCAGAGGACAGCCTTTATTTCAAGCTTATTTTGATATCTGGAAACTTCTAAAAAAAGACGCTGTATACAGCAAGACTACAACATGGATATTTCAAACAACACCTATTGTTAATCTTGCAACAGCTATCTCGGCATTACTTGTCTTGCCTGTATTTGGCGACCATGCGTTGCTGTCATTTCAAGGAAATTTGATTTTTTTAGTATATTGTCTCGGGTTGTCTCGATTTTTCACGATTATCGCAGCTCTTGACACTGGTTCCAGCTTTGAAGGCATGGGGGCAAGCAGGGAAGCCCAGTTTTCAGTACTTGCAGAGCCAGCGTTAATTATAGGAATAGCTACTCTTGCCCGCATCGGCGGTTCTGTTTCATTTTCTTCTATTTTTTCCAATATCACAACAACTACATGGATGAATTCCGGATTAGCTATCGCTTTGATTATAATTGCTTTGTTTATTGTACTTCTTGTCGAAAATTCAAGAATTCCTTTTGATGACCCTAACACGCACCTTGAATTAACTATGATCCATGAAGTGATGATCCTCGACTATAGCGGTCCTGATTTGGGGCTTATCATGTATTCTGCTTCACTGAAAATGTGGATATTTGGCGCATTAATTATGAACACTTTTATGACTGTTACTGGTTTGAAAGGAATATCAGCTCTGCTATCTTTTGTTATCGGCATGTTTGTGCTTGCTGTTATTGTGGGTTTTGTTGAATCAATAATAGCACGAGTTAAACTGATCAATGTTCCGAAACTCCTTGTCGGCGCAACCGCGCTCTCTGTTTTAGCTTTTCTACTTGTATTGAGGTTAGCCCTATGACAGCTCCAATAGATTGCATATTAGTTTTGATGATATTAACCAACTTTCTCCTGCTCGGTTCAAGCAGGCTGTTAGGCTGTATAAAAACAGCAGCATTTCAGGGTATATTGGTTGCTCTGCTGCCTGTTGTCGTAACCGGATCTAATTTGACTTTTCGCCTTATAGCAATATGTATCACAATCGCAGCATTGAAGGGGTTCGTGTTTCCACACTTGCTATCAACCAACCTCCGCAGTTCCAACACCAGCCGTGAAGTTCAACCACTAGTGGGTTATACAACCTCAATAGTTGTAGGAGTGTTATCGCTTGCCATTTCATTCTGGCTTGATTCAAAGCTCCTCCTTCCAATTGGATCTAATTCGCAACTAGTTGTGCCGGTTGCTTTTTCCATGATGTTCACCGGTTTGTTTTTAATCATAGCCCGCAGAACAGCAATTAATCAAGTCTTGGGGTATCTTATCTTGGAAGATGGAATCTATTCGTTTGGGTTTGCAATTGTGGGGGATATTCCGGTTCTTATAGAGCTTGGTGTTCTTATGGATCTGTTCGTGGCTGTTTTTGTGATGGGAATTGCCATATATCGCATAAGTCGTGAATTTGATCATATTGACTCTGAACAATTAAACTCTTTGAAAGACTGACTATGATAAACGCTAAATATTTAATGATTTCTTTACTGGCGATGCCAATTCTGTTTGCGATATCAAGCATGCTAATTCCCGGCGCTGAAATAATAATTATTTTTTGTGCAATAGGAACAATAATTATTGCCTGTCTTTCCTACTTTGCAGCATGGTGTGTTTTTTCAGCCCATGCGTCGTTTACGACCAATAATTGGCTCATGCTGGACGCACTCTCAGCTTATCATCTTACAGCGGAACTTCCCCCTCAGGAAAGCAGTAAAAAATGGCTAAAACGTAGGCAGGGC
>CAZLRI010000097.1:0-8328 GCA_964561745.1 uncultured Pseudobdellovibrionaceae bacterium
ATGAAGTTTTTAAGATGATGATTAAAAAAAGGGGCAAAAGTGCGTGTGTCTGATTTATTCCACGATTCTTATTTCCTGACCAGCTTTGAGGCGTTTTTTGTACAGGAATTTATTGGTTTTAAGGATTTGTGATGAAGGGACAGCGTACATCTCTGATATCTCCCTTAATGTCTCTCCTTGTTCAACAATATGAATAATCGGGTAAGTAGGCGCAGTTTGATTTGCAATATCTGTAAACTCTTTTCCTTTATCTTTTGGCAAGCGGATTTCGCTTCCTGCTGGAAGACGGTTTTTCCCTTCAAGTATAGATTTTTTTAGTGCAGGGTTTAGCTCCCTGATTTCATCAATAGTAATATTTGATTTGTTGGCGATCTGAGGCAGTATAATAGGTTTTTTTGTCTTGATTATATTATAGGATATAGGGTCATCGAATTTCACCTCTCCAAAATATTGACTATAATTTTTAACAACATCAAACGCAGCTAAGAATTCCATGTAGAAATTTCTGGAAGCAAAACCATAAGCAGGATGACCAAATGTTTTTACAATTGTTGCAATATCGTTTGTTCCAAGCCGTTCTTTTGCTTGTTTAAGTCTGCCACGCCCTGCATTATAAGCGTTAATGGCAAGTGGCCAGCTTTCGAGCGTGTCAAAATTGTCTTTTAGAAGAGCAGCAGCAGCATATGTTGCTTTTATTGGATC
This sequence comes from uncultured Pseudobdellovibrionaceae bacterium, assembly GCA_964561745.1. Classification (GTDB taxonomy): domain Bacteria; phylum UBA10199; class UBA10199; order 2-02-FULL-44-16; family DYJF01; genus CAZLRI01. The sequence goes on from CAZLRI010000097.1 coordinate 703, forward strand.
AGCTCTTTCATCAATATTTGAATTGATCTTAAGATTGTAAAGTTTTCCGGTTCCCTCCATAAATTGCCATAAGCCTTTTGCTCCGGCAAATGAATGAGCATCAATGTTAAACATGGATTCAACAAATACAAGTCTTGTGAGTTCGCTCGGCAGTTTGAGGTTGTTGAATATGTTTTCCATTTCACCCAAATATTTGCCAGATCTTATTAACCCTTCAAGAAACTTGTCTTTGAGCCCCTGCTGGGCGCGCACGCCTCTTGCAATAGCGTCTTTAAATTTATCAGGATTATTTTGTTTGGAAAAAAGATAGCTGACTTGCAGCTCCTGTTTGCTTAGTTCTCCTTCAGCTGGATTTGTGGAAAGTTTTTCAAGGATATTTAAAATTCTGTTTTTTTCATCCTCAATGACCTTTGCCCTCTTTTTTTCCTTTTGGGCATCTGTCAAAAGAGGATTGTTTTGTATGTTTTTAAGATCCAGCGCACTGTAAATTATATCAAGATACTTGAGATCATGAAACACAACCTGAGAGCTGTCATATTTTGCATATATATATTTCCAGAACGTGACATCAGGTTCAAGAGAGATTGGTATTCTAAATAAGTTGTTTTCAGAATTGGTTTTTTTATTTGTTGAAAGAGAAGATGTGCTGTGTTGCTTAGTTTCTATTATCTCAGCAATAGATAGATTTCCGACAGGTTCGCTGCTCTGCTTGGGCTTTGCTATTTTAGGTGGTGTTGGTTCTGGTTCTGGAGTAAATCTCGAATATATTTCATTTTTATTTAAAGCCGGGTTACCTGTTTCTTCTTCTGCTGGAGGTAAATCATTTTGAGGCACCAGAGAGCTAAGATTTCCAGGAATCGCTTTTTCTTTTGAGATATTTGTTTCCTCACTGCTCAGCCTGTCAGGAATATAAATAATTGCCACGCAAATAAAACCAAGTATGAGGCATATGGTCAATACGATATTTATAAATCTCTTTTCTCTATGCATGATTTCTTTTTTGTCTGGTGATGTTTGATCCATGGTTTCCTTATATATAGATATAACAGGTTGTCATCCCGCACTTTCGGCCAGAGGCTGATCCGTCCTTAGGCGGAGATGCGGGATCCAGAAAAAGTTAGAAAAGACTGGATTCTCGTGTCAAGCACGAGAATGACAGGCATTAACATATAAAAAACCCGCGAATATTATTTTATCACTTGCCTTAAAAACTATTAGCAATCTCTGATGCTATTTTAAGTTGAGTTTCATGTAATGAATATTTCCCCTTTTTAAATCCATTAGCGAGAATTGCAAAAGCTATTATATCGCCGCTTTTTGCCGGTATATATCCTGCTAAAGTGCTGACATTTGCCAAAGATCCGGTTTTGGCGCGAAGGGCTCCCCGTAATTGAGGGGCATGGTCCCACTTGCGCATAGTTCCGTCAACTCCAAGAATGCTTAAAGATGCTATAAAATCCGGTCTGATTCTAAAATCATTATAAGCAGCAGTTAATACTTGGGTAAGCTGTTTTGCAGATAAACGGTTTGAAGAAGATAGTCCAGAACCATTTTCCAGAGAATATGTGTTTTTGGGAATGCCGATTGATTCAAGATAATCTGAGATAACATTTATTCCTTTTTCAGTTGATCCTGGTCGCCCAAGCCTTACAGCTCCAAGATGTTTTGTGATCTGTTCTGCAGTAAAGTTGCTGGAATGCTTCATCATGTCTCTTACGATTTCAGCCAGAGGTTTGCTCTTTTCACGCAGGATTTCATATGCTGCTGATGGAATTGTTCCTTTGCGAACGGTTCCGTTAAAACTGATTTTGTTTTGAGCCATAAGTTCTGTTAATAGGGCTGTGGCATATAGAACCGGATTATCTATTTTTTGATAAAATACTTTAGACTCGCTTGATAGAGGTATTGATCCACTTACTATCAATGTTTCTCCTCCGTTTGGATTAGATTTTTTTCCTATGTTGATAGCAAATTTGTTTCCGGTTTTAACATTATTGACAAGATTGGTATATCCAGTTGAAGGCTCAATTGTCACGTTGGCTGGAGAGCCTGCTCCATTTCCCGGAGAAACCATAACCATGACAGTATTAAAATTTACAGAAAAAGCAGAGGTAAGTGCATTATAAGCTTTGTTGGTGGCTATCTTTTTGTTTGGATATTCATATCCGTCAAAGAAGGAATCATCTACTACAATATCTCCTTTGATTGATTTAAGCCCTAAGTTAGAAAGGGTGAGTGTCATTCTCCAGAGCTTTTCAGATATCAGAGAAGGATCCCCATTGCTGTATATATAGAGAGTATCAACCTCTCCTGCGCTGTTAGGTTTTTTATTAGTAAAAAATCTTGTTTCAAAACGGTAATCAGGTCCAAGTGCTTCAAGTGCAGCAGCAGCTGTTATGATCTTTGTGCAGGAGGCTGGATTTAGCAAAGAGTCGCCGTTTATTGATACAAGGGTTTCTCCTGTTTTTAATGATGTTGCTACAATGCCTGTGGATTGGGGGATAAATACAGATGAAGCAATAATCCCCTCAATCTTTTTTTCCAGCTGATCGTTAGCTGACGAACTGAACGGAAATAAAAGAAAAACAAATAAGGTTAAAATTATAAGTTTATTTAGATTGAGTACATGATTCCTTCCCCCTTGATGGGGGAAGCTAGATGGGGGTGATGTTTGTCCCCCCTCCCTTGCTCTCCCCACAGGTGGAAGGGAAGAATTACTATACGATTTTTTTGTAGAAAAGGGGAAAATAATTGAGTTGATTGACATTGTGATAGTCCTTTGAGAAATTGGGTGATATAGCTTTATTTTAAAAGGATTTTAATGAAGATATTCAGATGTGTCAATTTTGTAGTGGTTATTCTTTTGGTTTGCCTGCTTATTTCATGCAAACACGGAAAAACAAGAGCTGATCGTAAAGATGTTCTTGAAGTTGCTATTATGGTCAGTCCGGTCACGTTTGACCCAAGAATAGCTGCTGATGCTGAGAGCAACAAGATATGCAAACTGATATTTGATGGTTTAATGGAGTTCAATGAGAGCATGGAGGTGGTCCCTTCTCTTGCCGAGAGATATGAGGTAATAAGTGATACTTCATATAGATTTTATCTGAAAAAGGGAGTGCGTTTTCATTCTGGTGCCATGTTTACAGCCAAAGATGTGAAATACACATATGAATCTATCTTAGATGGTACAATTATATCCCCTTTTAAAGAATCCTTTTCCCGTATAGATAAAATCAAAGCAGAGGATGATTACACAATTAGAATAGATCTCAAAGAGCCGTATTCTCCTTTTCTTACACTTATGACCAGAGGGATTGTCTCTTCTGTTGATGCGCAAAAGATGGGCGAGGATTATGGAACGCATCCAATAGGCACTGGTCCATATAAGTTTGTTAATTTTAAGCCTGAGATGCTTGTGGAGCTTTCAGCAAATCAGAATTATTTTGGCGACAAACCTCGAATTCCAGTTCTGAGGCTTAATGTAATCAAAGAGGATAATATCAGGATATTGAAGATAATTAAGGGGGACATTGATCTAGCGCAAAATAGCGTTCCTCCATTGCTTTTGGATAAGGTGATTAAAAAGGGAGACTTAAAGATGATCTCAAATAACGGGATCATAATGACCTATATGGGGCTGAATTTAACAGACCCGAAACTTAAAGATATTCGTGTAAGAAAAGCGATTGCATATGCAATTAATCGAGATGAGATCATCTCGCATCGTTTTAATGGGCTGGCAACAAAGGCAAACTCTTTGCTTCCTGTGTCAAACTGGGCATATGATAAAACCCTTGGTCAGTATGACTATGACCCTGTAAAAGCAGCTGGGCTTTTGGATGAAGCTGGATATAAAATCCAGAAAGATGGAAAGAGATTTTCATTATCTGAAAAAACCTCTGTGTCAAAGGAGCGTATTGATATTGCCAAGATGCTTGCTTATCAACTGAGCAAAGAGGGGATATCAGTATTGGTTCAACCTTATGAATGGGGAACATTTTATAGGGATGTGAAAACCGGAAATTTTCAACTATATACCTTGTCATGGGTTGGGATCACAGAACCGGATTTTTTTTATGATGTAAGTCATTCTTCCCAGTTTCCTCCGCAGGGAGTTAACAGAGATAAATATGAAAATCATGAGGTTGATAAATTGGTGGAAGAGGGAAGACAAGTGATGGACATCAATAAACGAAAAGAGATTTATGACAAGGTCCAAAAGATTATCTTTGATGACCTGCCATTTATCCCATTGTGGTATGAAAAGAATGTGCTGGTTTATAAGAAAGATTTAAAGGGCGTAACTTTATTGGAGAACGCTTCTTATAGAAATTTGGCGAAGATATATAGATAAGGTTTTTTTCTTGAAAAAGCACATAAAATATGTGAAAATGTGTATATTATGACCAATAAATATGTGCTAAATAGAGAAAAATTTGATGAGCTGCTTAAGAAAGCTGGGTATAAGAACTATATAGATTTTTGTAAAAGAACAGGTCTTCATAGAAATACACTCAACTATTATCTTTCAGAACGAGATGTTTTTTCAAAAAAGTTTTATGAAATGTCTGCTGCTTTAGGTGTAGATCCTCTTTTGCTTATTACTTCTTCAAAATCTTACACGGAAAATATTGAAGAAATAAAATCCGTGCTTGAAGATTTAACTACAATGCCTAAGCTTGCTGTTGTGCTTTTAGGTTCTCGTGCAAAAGGAAGTTATAAAAAATATTCAGATTGGGATCTTGGAGTTACCAGAGGTTCTTTGCCTGTTACAGGTAGAGAATTTTTAAGGATGCGTGGCAGAGTTTCTGATTTAGCAGATAACTTGCCTAGAAAGGTAGATTTGGTTAATCTTGATGCAGCACCAGAATGGTTTTTGTTGTCGATCGACTATGAGTTGATTTTTCTTGTTGGTTCATTTGAGTCATACCAATATTTAAAAGGAGTTTTACATGGCATCAAACAATGCAAAGCTGGTAAAATCGCTTGATACTTTGAAACAAGCAATGAGCTGTTTTAAAAAAGCAGATAATAAAAATATAGCTTTTCTTGGTGTTGCTAAAGCATTTGAGATTGCTGTTGAATATGCTTGGCGGGAATTAAAGACCTTAGTTGAAAATGAAGGATTGGAAGTGCAATCTCCAAAAGCAGCTGTGCGTGAAGCAGCCAGAATAGGAATCATTTCTAAGGCAGAATACTGGTTGGATTTTATAGATGCTAGAAATGCCGGAGTTCATGATTATTTTGGAATGACAGATGAAGAATATTTGAAAATTGCCACAGAGTTTTATAAAGAAGCAAGTAAAGTTTTTATTAGTCGCTAATTGATAGTAATTTTCTTTGGACTTGCAGACTGTGTTGTAATTCCCTCCCCCTCGAGGGGAGGGAGGGCTAGCCCTAACGCTTCTTTACAATATTTCCTATTCCCTCCCACTTTCAGCCAGAGGCTGATCCGCCTTTGGCGGAGTGGGCAGCGGCTAGGTTAGCCCGCCATGCGAGCCTTACGGCTCTTTCAAGGCGAGGCGGGCGGGGAGGGGGTGTTGATTTTGCTCACCCTTTGATTGATTTAAAATTATGCAAACCTATTTAAGCAAAAGATTGATTATGATTATTCCGATACTGTTGTCGGTCGCGACAATAGTCTTTTTTCTAATACATGTTATTCCGGGTGATCCAGTTGATTTAATTGTTGGAGAACAGGCGCTAACAACAGATAAGGCGCGAATTGCCAGTGAGCTTAATCTTGATAAACCAGTTATTGTTCAATATGGCATATTTCTTAAAGGTCTTGTAACCGGTGATTGGGGAAGATCATTGTTTGACAGAAGACCTGTGCTGACACAGCTTAAAGAGCGTTTTGGCGCAACAGCCCTGCTTGCATTTACAGCCATGTTTATTGCGGTTCTTGTTGCAATTCCAATGGGTGTGCTTGCTGCTGTTAAGCGAAATTCATTTTGGGATTCTGCCTCGATGTTTATAGCTCTGGTTGGAATATCTGTGCCTAATTTCTGGTTAGGTCCGGTTCTGATACTTTTATTTTCCGTATATATAGGAATTCTTCCTATTGCTGGCGGAGGTTCTCTTTCTTCTATTATTCTACCTTCCATAACTTTGGGTGCGGCATTAGCTGCAATGCTTTCAAGGATGACCAGAGCATCCATGATAGAAGAGATAAAATCAGAATATATCACAACTGCACGTGCAAAAGGGATTTCTGAGAGAAAAATAATATTTAAGCATGCTTTTAAAAATGCGCTTAATCCAATTATTACAATAGTGGGATTGCAGGTAGGTGCGCTTTTAGCTGGAACAGTTATCACTGAAAAAATTTTCTCATGGCCCGGAATTGGTTCATTGCTTATGGATTCTATAGGAAGAAGAGATTATCCGGTTGTTGAAGGATGTATTCTTTTAATTTCATTTTCATATGTAATAATTAATATGTCTGTAGATTTACTTTACAGATTTTTTGATCCAAGGGTTAAACTGTGACAAAATGGACCACAAAAATAGGTGCGGCAATTATCGTACTTCTGGTGTTGGTGGCATTCTGTGCGCCATTGATTGCGCCTCATGATCCAAACACATATCATCTTGATATGAAGTTTGACGGGCCGCACTGGGGATATTGGTTTGGTAATGATGTAGATGGCAGGGATTTGCTGTCGCGCATTATTTATGGCGCAAGGGTTTCTTTAGGCATTGGCGTTGCTGTTGTTGGAATATCAACCATTGTAGGTTCTGTCATAGGTTTGATAGCCGGATACAAAGGCGGAATAATAGATCACATCTTTTTGTTTATAACAGATGTGTTTCTTTCATTTCCGGGTTTTTTGTTTGCAGTAGCTGTTGCTGCTTTTTTAAGCCCGTCAATTCTGAATATAATTATTATTTTATCTTTAAAAGGTTGGGTGGGTTCTGCACGCCTTGTGCGCGGTCAGACTCTTGCATTAAAAGAGCGTGAGTTTGTGCTTTCAGGAAGGGCTATTGGTATTTCAAATTTGAGGATGTATTTTAAACACCTGCTGCCTAATATGATTGGGCCGATTATTGTTAATGTGAGTTTTAGTATGGCAGGTGTGATTATGGTAGAATCATCTTTGTCATTTTTGGGATTAGGAGTTCCAATTAATACACCTTCATGGGGTGCTATGATAGATCAGGGCACACAGTATCTTTTAATTGCTCCGCATCTTTCAATTATCCCGGGAATATTTATTATGCTTGTTGTTTTGGGATTTAATTTTCTTGGAGATGGTCTGCGCGACAGGTTTGCACCAAAGGGAAGATAATTCGTTGTGCGATGGGTGATGTGCGTTCCCTCCCCTTTTCAGCCAGAGGCTGATCCGCCTTTGGCGGAGTGGGGAGGGCTAGGGAGGGGGGCTGTTTGAATCAAAATATCGGACAAATGATGGTCATTGGGTTTGAAGGAACAAAAGCTTCTAAAGATCTTCTGGATTTTATTAATAAAGAAAATATTGGAGGAGTTATTTTGTTTGAGCGAAACTGGCAATCGATTAAACAGCTCAAATCCTTGATACATGATCTTCAGCAAGCTGGTAATGGGCAGTTGCTTGTTTGTGTGGATCAGGAGGGCGGAAGGGTTCTGAGATTTAAAAAACC
>CAZLRI010000098.1:0-8302 GCA_964561745.1 uncultured Pseudobdellovibrionaceae bacterium
AATTTAGCGAGTTTGCCCAAATCGTTCAGTTTTCAACTGCACGATTTGGGTTTAAAGAAAAGAAGTTTTTATCAACATCTATCTCTTAGACAGCATATCTTTTATCAGCCGCTTTCCAAGCTCAACCCCGGGCTGATCAAAGGGATTTATCTGTGAAAGAGCTCCCATAAAAGCAACTGATATCTCATAAAACATAAACAGCTCACCCATGGTTTTAGGGCATACATCAGTCAGCGTAATAGTTATGCTTGGTCTTTTGGCAACCTTAAGAGCCTCTGTTGTTGCTTTCTGCGATGCAATCAAAATATTTCCAAGGCTGTGTCCTCTAATATAATCAAATGATTCCAGAGGATGGGTAATAGCATTTACTTTTTTAAATCTTTCAACTCCAAGAAATGTTATGATCTTATCATTGGAACCATCCATATATAGCTGAATCTGCGAATGTTGATCCGTGCTTCCTAAAGCCTTGACCGGAGTCATGCCCTTGCCTTCTTTACCCAAACTTTCAGCAAAAAGCTGGACATACCAATCAGCAAACAATGCTAAATGATCTGCATATGGCATCATAACTGATATGTTTTTCTTTTTAATATACCGCATGATCTCAAAGATCACGGCGTTCATATATGCAGGATTAGTTTCAAGAGAGATTTCCTTGCATCTCTTGACCATTGCCATAGCTCCATCAAGAACTGATTCTATATCAATGTCTAAACATGCTGCAGGAAACAATCCAACTGATGACAACACTGAGAAACGCCCACCTAATTTTGGGGGCACATCAAGGGTCCTTACTGACTCCTCATCTGCAAATTTTCTTAAAGGTCCTGAAACAGGATCTGTGGTTATAAACACATGATCTTTCCATCTATTACCAAATTTTGTCTTAAGAATAGGCAGAACCATTGAAAACTGAGCCATTGTCTCAGTTGTTTTTCCTGATTTTGAAATAACATTAAAACAGGTTTCTTTAAGGTTCAGGATTTCAAGCAAAGCACTAAATGAATCTGGATCAATGTTGTCACAAACAAATAAACGCGGAGAATTTTCCCTATGCTTGTAATCAAGATCATTAAAATACGGGGGCAAACAAGCTGATGACAAACATTTAAGACCAAGCGATGAGCCTCCGATACCTAAAACAACAAGATTGTCAAAACTATCCCTCACCTCTCTTGCCGCAAGCCTTAATCTTTCAGCAAGACCTTTTTCAAATGGAGAATCTAAAAAAAATGCCTCTCCTGATGAGAGCCACTTTTGCATCTGCTTATGGGATGAATCGATTTTCGGAGCAACTACTTTAAGGTCATCCTGCGTAATGCCGTGTTCAAAACCAACCACTTCAGCCCTACAATTACTAAAATCAAAATTTAACATATTTTCCCCCAAATTATTCGATGTGCGGTATTAGATGTGCGTACATCCCTTACCGGGCCATCATCTCTATTTTCCACCAAATGGCAGATCCGCTTGTTAGCAAACAAAAGGAAAGAATTTTCCATTAAAAACTATTAGCCAGATTTGTCTTGAATTGCATTATATTAAATTATATTAGGTTTATTCAAAACTTATTTTTTCATAACATAATATAAATTTATTCACAATAATTTCATATGAAAAAAGGTCGATTAATTATAATATCTGCACCATCAGGAACAGGCAAAACAACTGTAATTAAGCATTTCCTTTCAACTCATAATGATACAATTCATTCTGTTTCATGTACAACTCGACCTATGCGAAACGGTGAAACAAATGGCAAGGACTATCATTTTATCAGCAAAGAGGAGTTTAAAACCGGCATTAACAATGGGATGTTTGCTGAATGGGCAACAGTACATAATCATTTATACGGAACGCCCAAACAACCTTTGAAAAATGCATTACAAGACGGAAAAGAAGTGCTTCTGGATCTTGACGTAATTGGAGGCTTAAAACTTAAGGGATTATACAAAGAAAAAGCTATATCATTTTTTTTAATTCCACCGACCATGGATGAGTTAAAAACAAGATTATTTCATAGAGGCACTGACACAAAAGAAGTACAGCAATTACGCCTTAAAAATGCACTTGTAGAAATGAAGTATAAAGACAAGTTTGACTATCAGGTTATTAACGATGTGCTTGAAAATGCCTGTAAAGAGATCGAAAGAATTCTGCATTTGACCTGAAAACTTTAGTTTGTTAGGGAATCTATACAAACCATATACCAACGACGACCACCAACTAACTATGGCTATGAATTTTCACATAGGAATCATGGGCAATCTCTTCTCAGGGAAAACCACGCTGATGAATGCCCTATCCAAAGATCCATATAAAACTGATTTAGAAAACTTGTTGTGCAATGCAACATTACATCCATTTTCCGAGCGCGTTGAAGCTGGATCACTTACTGATGAATGCCTTGCCCTGTTTTATCAGGATCGCATAGCCAACATATTTGCAACTGAAACTGCGTTCCTTCATATGAGAACCATGCAACAACGCGAAATCCGTCATCTTATGACACGTGATAGCAAACATGGCGTGCTGATTGTTGAAGACCGACCGTTTCTTGACGGCCCTGAAGTGTTTGTCAAAAGAATGATAAAGTCAGGAGAAATGCAAAAACCTCATGCAAAGTTATATCAAACTTTGTTTTATCAAACATTACACAGAGAGCGAATACGTCTTCCAGATCTGACTATATATCTTCGCTCTGAACCAGATCTTCTTGAAAAAAGGCGCGTTAGCAGGGCTCAAAAAGGTGACGGGTATGCAAGCACAATAAGCAAAGAATACTTAAATGAAATACATGAATGTTATGAAGAGATAGTTACAAACTGGAAAAGAACATTACTAAAATATCAGGAACACGCTATAGTTCCACCTGATGCTGATCTTGTTATTTTGCCTGCAGAGATAGATATGTATGAACATCCAGATTATGTTCATGTTGCTGCCGGCACCATACGCGAAAAGGTTAGGCGGATGATTGCAGCTCGGAGAAGCAACTTATGATTAATGAAAACACACCTTTAAAAACTCCGGCAGATGTTTTAAAAAATAGAACCATTGAAGTGACAGAAGATCCCAACATCAGCCGCCATCAAATTCCACACAGGCTAACTAATGTTGTCCGCCGTCTGATGAAATATTTTGCAAAAAATCCAACTCTTATTACATGCATTGGAAATCTTGGGGCTGGCAAAAGCTCGCTTGTAAAGGTTTTGGCATACAGCACTGGAATGAATGCACTTTTTGAACTTCCTGACGAAGGATTTGAAGATCATTTTGTTCAGAACGATGCTTTATCTCCCCTGCTTGCAACTGTTAAAGACACTGCCAAAAGAACTCTGGGCAGATACTACACTGCTATCAATGATTTTATTGAATGCCAATCAAAAGAGCCAATTGAAAGCCCTGCATGGATGCTTGCTAAAAGAAATCTTGAAAGCGCAGCTCTGGACATACAACATGCTTATCTGGATTTAAGAAAGATTCAGCTTCAAACAATTCCGCAGTTGCAACGATCATGCTGCATTGACGGATCATCTTTAGCTGACCGTTTTGCCTTTTGCGAAGTCCTTCACCGCGACATGGACGTCCCTTATTTAACAAAAGATGCATTAAGAATAATCGATGATCGACTTGAAAAAGAGTTCAAACCATTGCCAAAATCAGATCTTTTAATTTTTCTGCATGGACCGCTTGATTATCTGTTTCAAAATGTGAGGGAAAGGCAAAGGGCTGAAGAGAAAAACACAGCAAATAACAGTGATATTCCAGCAGGACTTTCACGGCTTATGAAAGCACTTAATGTTCGCTACGACAATTTCACAAACATACTTCGCGAAACAAACTGGTATAATGGTCCAGTGCTTAAAATTGATGTATCAAAGATTGATTTTATATCAAATGTACGCCACTTGATTGCTGTATATGAGGGCATAGCTGGTCTTATAATTCCAGCTGATTTTAAAGCTTAGACCAATAATCTACCATATCAATTCAAAGTTTTGTTCCATTGGTAGTTTAAAAAAATATCCTGATTGACAAAAGTAGAGCATAAAAACTATTGTCCGTTCACAGAGAAGAAAAATCACTACAAGTAAAAATCTTAAACAAATCCCATTTGGAGGTTCTCGTGCAAAGAGAAAAAACAAGAGGAGAAGCACCACTCGGTTTCCTGCGCCACACAATTTCAAAATTAAGATTTTTTCCAAAAACGCACAATTTTTTTGCTTACTTTGAAAAGAGTATAAAAAATACAGTTGCCGGAGTAGAGCTTCTTTGTAAAATGATACGAAACAAAGATCAACGTCCATCATTAGTAACTCAGCTCAAAGAATACGAGCATATCGGTGATAAAATAACACATGATGTTATAGACCTTTTACATGAAACATTTCTAACTCCTTTTGACAGAACTGACATCCACACGCTGGTTGTAAAGCTTGATGACATCATGGACCTCGCCTATTATATAGGAAACCGACTTACAAGATACAATGTCACAAAAATGCCAAATGAGTTGGATAAATTAGCAACAATACTCTTGCGCTCAACCAAGGAATTGTCCGGAGCGCTTACCAATTTACAAAACATAAAAAATGTCCAGCAAGTCCTCAAACACTGCATTGAAATAAATCGCCTGGAAAATGAAGCTGATGAAAAAGTTAATTCTGTCATAGGCGACTTATTCAACAATTCATGGGATGTTATGGAAGTAATAAAACTGAAAGAATTGATTGAAAATCTGGAAGCAGCTGCTGACAAATGTGAAGATGTCGCAAATATAATTGAAAGCATAATATTGAAACATTCTTAACATTTTAACATTTTACGTCCTATACTTATGGAATCTTCCCTAACATTTATAGTAATGCTTGTGATTGTAGCACTGGTTTTTGATTTTATAAATGGGTTTCATGATGCTGCAAATTCTGTTGCAACAATAGTGTCAACAAGAGTTCTATCCCCCAAATATGCAGTCTTATGGGCTGCTTTTTTTAATTTCATAGCTGTGTTCTTTTTTAAACTTCACGTAGCAACAACCATAGGAAAAGGAATAATCAATCCCAGTATAGTTGATTCATATGTAATTCTTGCTGCGCTACTTGGTGCAATAATATGGGATCTGCTAACATGGTGGTGGGGTCTTCCTACTTCATCTTCACATGCTTTAATCGGAGGACTTGTTGGCGCAGCGCTCTCCAAATCACCCACTCTCTCAATACTTGGCATTGCCGAAATTGCAAAAACAACTGCATTTATTTTAATATCACCATTGGTAGGTCTTATACTTGGATTCATTTTTTCAATTCTTTTAAATTTTATTTTCGCAAAAAGCCGTCCTGCAAAGGTGGATAAGTATTTTAGAAAATTACAACTGATCTCAGCTGCTTTATATAGTTTGGGACACGGTGGAAATGATGCACAAAAAACAATGGGTATTATTGCCATTTTGTTATTTTCAAATGGATTTTTGGGATCAACATTTTACGTTCCAATCTGGATTATATTAACATGTCATGCTTCAATAGCGCTTGGCACAATGTTTGGAGGATGGAGAATTATCAAAACAATAGGCGCAAAGATAACACCACTTAAGCCAAGCGGTGGTTTCTGTGCCGAGACAGCTGCAGCATGCTCCTTATTTAGCGCAACTGCACTGGGCATCCCTGTTTCAACTACACATACAATTACCGGAGCAATAGTCGGGGTTGGATCAACACAAGGCCTTGCAGCTGTGCGTTGGACAATGGCAACACGCATTATCTGGACATGGATATTAACTATTCCGTGTGCAGCATTAATATCTGCCCTCTCCTATATTTTAATAACGTGGATAATTTAACTTTTGTTTCCGGTAAATTCCCGCCTATATATCTGAAGAGATGAAAGAAAGATTGCAAGAAGCACAGGACCTACAAGCAATCCTATTGGTCCAATCAATTTAACCGCACCCACCAGAGTAACAAAGATCAAAACCGGATGGATCTTTATTGAGCCTCTAAGCATTAACGGACGAATGAAGTTGTCCACTGTTGAAACCACACCAATGCCAAGTATTAGAAAAATTATACCGGCATTAACATTGCCTGACGTAAAAAGAACAATCGAAGCAGTAACATAACATGAAAGAGCCCCAACCACAGGTATAATTGAAAGAAGAATCGCAATTATCCACCACTCATATGGATGATCAAACCCGACTATCCAGAAACCTATTCCCATAAGGGAACCTTGTATTACAGCAATAACAAGGGCTGCTAATATCGAAGATGTAATTGAAACACGCACATTGCGCGTCATCTCTTTCCAATGCTCTTTTGTAAAAGGAACAGTAGATGCTATCCAGCTGTTAAGCTTTGTTCCTTCAGCAAGAAATACCACCAAAAAAAGAAACATTAATAAAAAATTAATTATAACAGATGCGGTTGTAGATAGCATTCTGGGAGAAAACTCATAAAACTTTCTACCTGCTGTCTTCATTAAGTTTATAAATTCAGCTATCATGTCTGAAACATCTGGCGCTGAACCAAAGATTGAAAGCATCCAATTGTGCACAGAAGTAGCAATATTATTTATTGTCTGAAGTATATCTCCTCTCTCTACTTCAGAAGCAAACCCTTCCAAGAAACTGCCAGTTTTTATCACTATTAATGTTCCTAAAACAACAAGAGGAATAACAACACAAACACCTATTATAATTGTAGTAACAAACGCCGAGATATAATTGCGAAAACGAAATATTTTTAGAAAAAAATTATGTAAAGGGACAAATATGACCACAAGTGTAAAGGCAAGAAATGCTGCTTTCAAAAATGGGAGAGTAATTGCCAAAAAAACTATGGTTAAAATGGTAAAAAAAACTATAAACGCAACTCGCATTGTTTTTATCTGCATAGCTTTCAGATTAAAGAAAAACATCTGCAAACACAATTGATTTTTATTGAAATTATTCAACTTTTTACAGGGATTGACGATAAGATAAGTAGAGTAAACAAGAAGAGATTGGCTGTCATCCTCGGACTTGATCCGAGGATCCAGAGAGCTAGATTCTGGATCAAGTCCGGAATGGCAAGCACAATACTATTATGATATCCATAGGCGAAATAAGAGCGGTAAATGCATTTACCACTCCTGCTATGCCAGAAGCAAATGCAGCAGCAGAGGTGCATCCAGAACAGGGTGCGCCAATTGAACAAAATTCGACGCTCCCAGCTGCATCATCAGAGACTGCAATACAACGCACATGGTGGCAAAGGATCAGGGGGATAGATCCTCGGCCTATAGCAGAACGTGCCCCTGGCAATATCAACATCATCTGCTACTATTATCAAAGTGCGGAACTCCGGCTTGAACTTCGTGCAAATCATGAGGTCTTTCCCACATGGCAGCATCTTCTATATCCCCTAACACGACCCACTGGCGTGGAAGAACTCTTCAGGATGATATTGGATGATCGTTCACTCACACCAAGAAATCGAGCAACCAGAAAAAACTTGGAATCAGTGCGCCAAAATCGCACCTCATGGATTGAGACCATTCGCGCTTCACACAATAATGGCGCCCTCTTCCCCTCTGCCCAATATACAACATCTGATGGAACACACTCTTCCATCGTAAGCGCCAGAGAGGAACGAGGAGGTATCCACTTAATCCCTGAAGCGATTGACACTCAAGATTCAGAAAGAATATTCATCAGACAACCGCCTCCTGCTTCTTACGATTTCTCTTTGGTAAATCTTGAACAAGGGTTACACGAACATCTTACCCCAGTTATCGATTATGAGATAGCGGAAATTCAAATCAATCAAAGAGATACTATAGAAGTTAGTATGGCAGAACCTGCAACGACTGATACAGCAAGAGTTCATGAAGAAAGACTGTTTTTTGAAATACCACAACAAGGTACCAGAGATGCCCCTCTCTACACAACCCCTATACCAAGGCTATCATCTAGTGGAGATCCATACAATGGTCGACCTGCAGGCAACTCGCATCCATTAAGTGGCAGGGTTGGCAATGGTTCAGGTGAAACAAGTGGCGGAATGCAGTTTGCGCCAGAGCCATTGTTTCGATCACGCTCACGTTCTTTTCCAAAAATTTCAGAGATTCTTTGGGGAACAGCTCTCTATCGTGCCACGAAGCTTATCAGCTATTAAACACACCAGAAGCACGATTTACCATGAGACAATGGGGCTCTAGTTTTGCAAGTAACATTGGGATTATGCTTGCTGGCAGGGCAAGCGAATATGGATATGAGCAATTCATGCACAGAGTGTTCCATCGTAATGAAATCACAGGC
>CAZLRI010000099.1:0-8266 GCA_964561745.1 uncultured Pseudobdellovibrionaceae bacterium
CCTGCCTACGTTTTAGCCATTTTTTACTGCTTTCCTGAGGGGGAAGTTCCGATACAAAAAGAGATCATTAAAATCGCTGGTATCAAAAATAGGCCGGGCACATTTCACCATGTAGTTAAGGCTGGTGACTTTTTGTTTTTATCGAGTCAGCTATCATGCGATCTCAAGACGGGCGAAATAATAAAGGGCGATATCAAGGAACAAACAAAACGAGCCATGGATAATATCAAATTTCTGCTTGAATCCAGTGGCTCTTCGATGAATGATATCGTGAAGATTGTCATTTATATGAGGGACACAAAGTACCGCAAAGAGATCAACGAGGTCTATGCCGGTTATTTTGAAAAAGGCACAGAACCTGTCAAGGTCTCGATTCAGGCACCGTCACCAATACCTGGCATAAACATAGAAATTGAAGCCACGGCAATTGTGAACTAAGGAAAGACAAAGACCGAAAATTGAAAATAGAGGAAGAAAAATGGACTCCCTTGCGGTCGACCCTTTTTCTTTGCGCGCCCGGCAGGATTCGAACCTGCGACCCTTTGGTTCGTAGCCAAATACTCTAATCCGCTGAGCTACGGGCGCATTTTATATATAAAAAATCGACTCTATTTTTATTAATCAGCTTAAGATACAAGTACAACGCTGCTTATAATGTTATGAGCAGCTATCTTAAATAAAAGATAAGGTCAAGATACAAAAACTTGTGAAAATAATTTACATTAAATCTTACCCATAAGCAGATATGAAATCACAAGAGAATAGATAACAAGTGATTCAATTAGAGCAAGAGCAACAATCATTGGGAGTTGTATCTTTGAAGAAGCCTCAGGGTTTCTTGCAATACCTTCAAGTGCGGCAGATGCGGCTTTCCCCTGTCCAATAGTACCGCCAAGCGCGGCTAATCCAAGACCTATTCCAGCAGCAATGGCAAGATAACCACCGATTGGATTAGAGGTATGTGTTGAAGTAGAAAGAGTTTCTTCAGCAAACACAATGTTTGGCAATAAACAATAACCTAAAAAAACAAAGAGCTTTATAAATAGTGATCTCATGCGAGCCTCCCTTAAAATCAAAAAACGATCTTTAGATGTCATATATCAATTTAAAATAATTTCAAATTAAAAACTTAAATATTTGTAAAACGAATTTCTAAAGCCAGTATTATTTAATGTCCTTCTTCTGATATAGCAAGACCAATATATATACATGAGAGAAGGCTGAATACAAATGCTTGAATAAATGAAATAAAAACTGCAAGACCCATAAAAATTACTGGAATCAGCATTGGTACAAGATCGGAAAACATTTCAATAACAATGTGGTCTCCAAACATATTCCCAAACAAACGAATTGACAGTGAAACAGGTCTGACAATGTGGCTTATTACTTCAATGACAAGTATAAGTGGTGCAAGCCAGATTACAGGTCCTGCCATAGTCTTGAGATATTTAATAAAACCAAGTCGCTTGATTCCAACATAGTTATAATACACAAACACACATAATGCACATGCAGCATTTGTATTTATGTTGCTGGTTGGAGGTACAAAGCCGGGAATAATTCCAATTAGATTGCTCACTAAAATATAAATAAAAGAAGCTCCAATAATTGGGAAATAGTCTTTTGCTTTTGGACCAACGATACCCTCCATCATATGAAGTATGCTTTCTACAGTAAGTTCAAAGATGCCGGCAACAGAGGCTTTTTTTGATGGAATAACACATTTGTCAGTATTCCTTAATTTTTTCCAAGCAAGCAGGGAAAATAAAAATAAAATGATTGCAACAAAACAAGCGGTTGCAACATACAAATTTCCAGAATCAATCTTAATAGGAATTGATAAGGCATGGACAATTGCTGGTATGATTTCAATTTTTTCCATATTGAAGCGCTGAGTTTAAGATTGTATAAATAAAGATTGCAATCACAATTGTTGATAAACCAATAAAAAAAGCCAGAAGATTAATAGAAAACCATGTTAGAGCAACCCATAGCAGCAATGTGATAATTGCTAGTTTTAATATTGCCACTGAAATGATTAATGGCTTTGATATCTTTGAAGAAGAGAGCAGATTGAACACAAGAATACTGGAAAGGAGATAACCAACTATTGAGATAACTGCCCCTGTAAAAACAGATAGAAAAATTTTTTGTGAATAAAAGGCAAAGGAAATAATAATAGTTAAACAGACTGTTATTAAAATTATTTTATTCAACAACCTCATTTAGGCCCCTGATTTTGTTTCCAATTAATTATCTTAAATAAGTTGTAAAATCCGCCAACAAAACCCAGAACCAGCCCTATGATGGTTAAGATCGGGTGGATGTGAAGCTGTTTGTCCAGATAGTTTCCAAATATTAACCCCGCAATCACAGAAGCAGCAAGCTGTATACCTGCAACGCCATATATGGCATAGATAGCATAGATGTTGTCTTGGTCTTTGTTCATAGCATTATACTTTTTGCCCAATTCTCTATTATTGTAACGGTTTTTTCAATATCTTCTTTTGAATGTGATTTAGATACAAAACTTGATTCAAAAGGAGATGGAGCAATATAAACGCCGTTATTTAGGAGAAAATGAAAATAGTTTTTAAAAAGTTCGGAGTTAATCTTTTTTGCAGAATTAAAATCAAACACCTTCTCATCTGTAAAGAAAACAGACCACATAGAAGCGCATTGGTTTATTGTATTAGGTATATTGTGAGAAGTTAATGCGTTGCTTATTTTATTTGTTAACAAGGTAGATAAGGTCTCCAGTTGTTCATAGAAGTTTGGCTGAGATAGGATTTCTATAGTTGTTATTCCAGCTGTCATTGCCAAAGGATTTCCAGAGAGAGTGCCTGCCTGATATACATCTCCTGTTGGCGATATATGTTCCATAATTTCAGATTTTCCGCCATATGCTCCAACAGGCAGACCGCCGCCTATGATTTTCCCAAGACAGGTAATGTCTGGTTGGATATTAAATTTTATCTGTGCTCCGCCAAAACATACTCTAAATCCTGTCATAACTTCATCGAAGATTAATAATGCGCCATATTTTTTGGTTTCATCTCTTATTGTTTGCAGAAAACCGTTAGCTGGCAGAACACATCCCATATTGCCTGCGATTGGTTCGATTATTACTGCTGCAATTTCTTTTCCAAAAGTTTTCATTATCTGAGTAAATCCTTTGGTATCATTGAAAGTGCAAACCAGAGTTTCGCTAACAGTTGAACTAATAATCCCAGCTGAAGTTGGCTCTCCAAATGTTAGAGATCCTGAACCTGCTTTTACAAGTAAAGAATCTGCATGCCCGTGGTAACATCCTTCAAATTTAAGAATTTTGTTTCTTTTGGTAAAACCCCTTGCAAGGCGTATTGCGCTCATTGTTGCTTCTGTTCCTGAGTTAACAAATCTCAGCATCTCCATTGAAGGCAGAACATTTTTTATCATTAAAGCTAATTTTAGCTCTAATTCTGTTGGAGCTCCGAAACTGGTTCCATTGTTTATGGCTTGGATAAGCGCAGCAACAACTTTGGGATGTGCGTGACCTAATATAGCAGGTCCCCATGTTCCCACATAATCAATATATTTATTATCATCAACGTCCCAGAGATATGCACCTTTTGCATGAGATATGAATGGAGGTGTTCCTCCAACGCTTCCAAATGCGCGTACTGGTGATGATACTCCTCCGGGCATAATGGCTTTTGATTGTTCAAAAAGTATTTTGGATTTTGGATATAAAGACATATAGTTTGAAATTTAGCTTGTTATGGATCCTCGGGTCAAGCCCGAGGATGACAATTAAAAAACCTGAGAATGCCAATCAGCGAAGCCACAAAAGTGGCAGTTTCCAAACCTGAGAATGGCACTCTTAGCAAAATAAGCTTGTATTGTCTTGCATTTCAGGGACATTCGTATTAGCAAGATAACCCGATGAGATTTCCATTTAGGCAAACAATATCAGTAGCAAAGTATATATATTCTCAAAAAAACAAAGGAACTAAGCGTTTTCCTTTGGTTTTGATGCTAGAACCTTTACATGCGTGCAATCTTAAATGTTCAGGTTGTGGAAGAATAAGAGAATATAAAGATGTTTTATCCAAGATGTTATCTTTGGATGATTGTATTAAGGCATCAGATGATTGTAATGCACCGGTAGTTTCTATTTGTGGTGGCGAGCCACTTTTATATCCCCATATTATAAAGTTGGTAGATCAGTTATTGAAAAAAGGGCGAGTTGTGTATCTTTGCACAAATGGTCAAATTTTAAAAGATAAGCTGCCATTATTCCAGCCGCACCATATGTTTAATATCAATGTGCACTTGGATGGACTAAAGCAAACCCATGATATTGTTGTAGAAAAATCAGGTGCTTTTGATAAGGCAATGGAGGGTATTAAAGAAGCACTAAAACTTGGATTTACTGTTTGCACGAATACAACCATATACAAACAAACAGATGTTAAAGAGATAAAAAGTTTTATTAAAGAAGTAGGTCAGGTCGGAGTAAATGGAATTTTGCTTTCACCTGGATATAGTTATGAAGATGTTGATGACCAATCTATATTTTTGACTCAGGAAGAGTCGATAAATATATTCAGGCAGATCAGCAAAGAAACAAAAGGTAAAAAAGTTTGGAGCACTCCGTTATATTTAGATTTTCTTGAAGGAAAGAGAGAGTTAGATTGTACTCCTTGGGGAAATGTTACTTATAATGTAAAAGGGTGGAAGGCTCCTTGCTATTTGATTACAGATAAACATTTTGACTCGTATTCTGATTTTATAACTTCAGTGGACTGGAATAATTATGGTCCGCAGAAAGATAAAAGATGCAGACATTGCATGGTGCATAGTGGTTTTGAGGCCACGGTGGCGCTTAAAGCAGGGGCATCAATAAAAGATGCCTTGCGCATGGCAATGTGGACGTTTTTATGAAAGAGAACTTGCCGGCAATTTTCGCAGCATTAGATGATGAAGTAAGGATTGTTCGTTCTAAAATGCAGATTGATGAACGAATCCACATCAGACCATCTGTTATTATCCGCGGGAAAATAGGTAAAAAATCATGCTTATTAGTTCGCACCGGCGTTGGTAAAGAAGCAATGATGAATGCTGTTTCCTATGTTTTGGAAAACTTCAAAACACAAGTATGTTTGAATGTAGGTTATGCTGGTGGAACAGTCCCAGACTTACATCCCGGAGATCTTTTAATTGGAGCCCCTGTTATAGACAGAAATACAAAGGTGTCCTTTTTCCCACAAAACGATTTAATTGCGCAGATCTTAAAAATTTGTAAACAAATAGACATAAAAGTGGTAAAAGGTGGGCTTGTTACTGTTGATGATGTTATAAAGACTCCACATGAAAAGGCGTTTATAGGGACAGAGCATGCAGCAATGGCAGTTGATATGGAAAGCTCGGCATTTATGGAGGAATGTGGAAAACGTGAAATACTGGCAATTGTTGTCAGATCAATTTTGGATTCGCTTGATGTATTTTTGCCTGATATCAGTGATGCGATTGATGAACAAGGGGAACTGTCTATTGGGCAATTTGCAGGACATATAATTAGCAAGCCTAAAGACATTCTTTCATTGCCTAGAATTGAATATTGCGCAATGAAGGCCAGAGAGGCTATTTCAACATTAATTGAAGGGTGGATAAAAATTTTATGAATAAAAGCAGAAAAAATATTTTGTTAAAAGGTTCAATATTGCTCGGGGTGTTGGTAGTTTTTGTCTTTTTGCTTTACCAGTCAAGCGATACCCAGCGTGTAAAAGCTTTAAACCTCAATTCACCAACATCAAATAAATTCGAGATGGTAAAAAAATGGATTCCAGATAACACTGATTTTTTAGTTGTTTCAGATATTGTTCGTTTGAAAAATATTCCGTCATTAATGAATTTTTTTGAACAAAGCTTATTTAAAGGAACTGATACTACAATTGAAGCAATAAGTGAGCTTCTTGGAAAAAAATCTATTTTAAGCATGCTTGTAATGAGCGCTAATTTTAAGGAAGATGGAAGCTCTTTTTTATTTAATGTAATAGCGCAGGGAGATTTTCATAAGAATAATTTTATTTCATATATTAAAGATGAATTAAGCAAGAAAAAGATTTCACTGTTATCAGAAGATATCGTTGGAGTTAAAGTATATTATCAAAAGGATGAGACAAACGATGACCCGTTTGCCTTTGCTCTTCCAGATGGCATTCATTTAATAGTTGGAACTAAAAAATCCTTGAATGAACTATTAAACACCGGAAGGGGAACTCTCCCTGTGACATCTGCTAATTTTGCTTTTTTTGGATATTTAAGATCATCACCTGTAATAAACAAAATTCTTCCTCCGCAAATAGCGATGTTTGAAATGGCAAATTTTTATTCAGATGATAATGCCATTATTCATTTTACAGTTATGTTGCCTGATTCAGTACAGGCAAATAATCTACAGGTATTCTTGCAGGGAATGAAGGCTCTTTATATATTGCAGGCAGAGGGCAATAAGGCATTGATTGAATCAATGGACAGCATTCTTGTAACTGTAAATGATAGACAGGCTTTTGTTGATGCGCCATTTGAACTTTTGCTTAAGATTACTGCAAGATAGGGCAAGATTTGAAAACAAAAAAGCCATCGTAAGTGATAAAACTACGATGGCTTTTTATTAGTAAAGACAGTTAGAATGTTATTTCTCTAGAGGTTTCACTTGTTACATCAACAAGAAATGCACGAGCTCTTTGATAATCTTCTTGAACAGGAATGAATACCTTAGGACCTGTCGTGCTACTTTCTAATATCTGAACATTCCACAGTTCTATTGGTTCTGTTATACCTATAATACTACTTAAATCGATTGTTCTAGATGTATTAATGTTATATAAGTAAATTCTTGGATTTTGTTCTGTGGGCATTCCAAGATCCATACATCGAAATGATACAAAACGACCTGAAAGTGATCCTGCATAGCCAATAGCACCTGTACATGTCCTATCTGCTGGACCAATAGGCATTAAATCAAAATCGTCTATTGTTAGAGGAAAAAGATATAGTTTACCATCTGCAGCAGAATTAATTCTATCTGACAACACCACATAACCATCATCACGGTTAATATAAAACCCTCTATCAACATAAAAAGAATGAGTTCTGTCATCAGTTATTTCATATACCAAACTAGCAGAAGTTTCCCACATTTCAGTAAAATTAGCTGAGGTTAGCTTTTTCATCATAAGACGATTTTCGGTTCTGAATAATAAATAGTCTTTTGGTAGTAAAAAGAAAGAATAGGTAGCTCTGGGATCGCATCCTGGACATTTAGCTGAACGACTAACGACAGAGCCATCAACAAGAGAAACTATATGGGAAGCCACACCTCCATAAACAGAACCCAGAGCATAGTTATTAGATATTCCAACAATCGTATTTGCTCCTTCATGAGAAAGATTCGATCCCAAATTCGTCACCCCACCAGTTTCACAATTTACTTTATAAAGAGTAGATTCATGTTGTGCTAAATATGTTTTTTTATTACTGCTTTCATCAACCAATGGGGATCCAAGATATCCAAAACCGCCATTTATAAAAGTCATCCTTTCAGGTAAATCTCCACCACTAAATGGCATAAGGGTATAATTATTTGAAGCTTCATTCCAGATATAGCAATGTCCCTCAGAACCGGGATTATAATTAACATTAACAGCTAAAACATTGCCATCGGTTGAAATTCCCGGGGGACTAATAAACTGAGTTATAGTGCCACCAATTGATAGAATTCTTGTTGGAGGATTCGTTGGATTATCTAAATCAATAAATGTTAAATTGTTTGGTCTTTTCTCAAAAACAAATACTCGATTGTGCCATTTGCCATAGTAAGATTTTTGTTCATCCAATGTGTATAATCTAGTTATGCTAGGTCGGCTAAAATTATATAAATCAAGAGTATCATATCCAGTTTGACCCACACATTGTTTAAGAACTTTGTTATTATCTACAATATAATAATGAACATTTGCGCCCATACTTGCTGTTGTCGAAACACATGAATCACTATCAATGCTAATCCTGTCATCAACAATAACTAAAGTATCTAATAGTTTGTTATTTACAAGATCAAATAGTTGCACTTTAGAACCATTCGCAGCTTGCGCATCTTTGAATATATGTAAATATTTGATAAAAAAACTTTTAACTGGTGATTGTAGAGAAGATGATGGACCTTGGTCAGGTATAATTACAAAAGCTTTTGTTCCGTCAGGAGATACTGACAAAA
>CAZLRI010000100.1:0-8232 GCA_964561745.1 uncultured Pseudobdellovibrionaceae bacterium
AAACGAATGGGTGGGACAGTTGTATCAACTCAGATTTCAGCAGATGCAAACGTCATAGATCATACGAAGTTAGAGGAAATGGTCAAAGATGTGCCGTTGGATCAAAAGGCAACCGCAGTCCAAAAGATTATTACTGATAATAACATTGACGTTGTGAGGTTTGATGTACAAGCCGGAGTGAAAGGCGAGGCAGAACTTCGGGTTGTCAATGATCGGGTATTACAAAAACCTATCACTCCCCTACCCTCCCCTACTGAAGAGAAGCCTACTGTTCAGGCACAAGAAGCCCCTGTTAAAGCGATAGGGGAGAGGAAAACGGAAGAGTTCTTTATCAATCAGCGCGGTGAGGGTGGCAAGAAAAACTTTGTTAAAGTCGAAGGCAAACCGATTGAGATTATAAAAGATATTGATACCTTTATTCACAAAGAGGACAAGCGGTGGATAATCAGTGAGGGAAAAAGTGGAATGAAGATCGCAGATGGAAACACCAGAGCCTCAACGATTGATCTTGCTACAAAACTTATAAACGAAAATAAAGATAAAATGGAGGAGCTTATCAAATCAGCTACGAGTAGATATGGAATTTCCCCTCGCTACCAAAAACCTGCTATAATAAAAGAGTATGAACCAACCAATAAGGGTGCTGGGGGAAAACCTAGACCCGGACAACCAGCCGATATTGTACCAAAAGGCAAAGTTGAACAAGCCGGAACTGGAGAGGCAGTTGAAGTCCCTAGCGGAGAAATGGCACGAGGGATCGGTGAGGTCGGCAATCTTGGCGCTAGAGAGCGACCTACAGCACGGATAAATGATAGAGTTAGCTTCATAAGAAACAATGTCGCTGAAGAAGCTAGAGCCGATTGGGTAGATAATTATTTAGAAATCTACGTTAATGAAAAGGACTCCAAACTTAAAGATAAATTAGAGAGTGCTTTTATTAATAAGTGGAAACGAAAATCTGCGGAAAAGGGCATTCCGGCTGTTGCGTCAAAAACCCAGCAAGTTGATATAAACAGGCAAGTTGAAGAGTTAGTGGCAAAAAAGGGCACTGGAGATTATACCAATGACGAAAAGGCTCTCCTGCGTCAGTACACTGGCTCTGGTGGGCTGGAAAAGGCAGGAGCAGAGGGTAGAGGGCTTTTGGACGAATACTACACACCCAAGCCTATTGTGGACTTTATGTGGAGTAAGGTCAAAGAATTAGAGTCAACTTTTAATAATATTCTCGAACCGGCTGCCGGGATTGGAAACTTCATAGAACCGACAACTAAACAACAGGGATTAATAACTGCGCAGGAAATAAACAAGACGGCTGCGACAATTATTGAGGTCTTATATCCGTCAACTGAAGTATTTACAAAACCGTTTGAAAGTAATTTCATCGGGCTTCGCGGAGAAAAGATTAAATCAAAGGGATTATTTGATTTAGTTATTGGTAATCCCCCATACGGCGAACACCGGGGAAAGTACCTTGGCCTTGGTGAAGAGCCAAAGATAGTTAAGTACGAAGATTATTTTATGAAACGTGGGCTTGATATTCTCAAAGACGAGGGGCTTCTGGCCTATGTTATTCCCTCTACTTTTTTGCGAAGCAGAGTGGACTATGCAAAAGAAGAGATCGGAAAACTAGGCCAGTTAGAGGTTGCCTATCGCCTACCCCAAGGGGTATTTGGCACAACGACTATTGGCACAGATATTGTGATATTTAGAAAAGGCGGATTAACAGATCCAGAGTTTCTTTCTAACGATAAATACTTTTTAAGTCAGCCAAAGAACGTGTTGGGTAAAGTTTCTAAAGGCACAGGCAGATATGGACAAGACGAAGTGGTTGGCACACTTGAAAGTGCAATCAAACAGGCCAGCGAAAAACCGGCAGAAATTGCCGATACTATTCCAGAAGATCAGGTTGTGGAAAACGAAAAAGAAATGGTAACAGAAATAAAACCTGATTTTGAAATCGTTAAAACTCCACTTGACAAGTGGAAATTCTCTGGGAATGTTCCAGAAGAATTATCAACAAGAGGAGCTAGGCTTGGAGATAAAAGAGTTTCAAATAGGTTTGATACAAAAGAGGAAGCGGAAAAAGCACTCGCAGAATTTAATAAGAAGAGAATGCCACCTGTTAATCGAGTGCCGGAAGCGTCGGTAATAACCAATGCCCTAAACAAAAAAGCCATAATCATACCCGGCAAAAAAGACGGTAGGTTAAAACTCAATGATGTGTCAGTTGAAGATAATAATATGTGGGTATCTGTTAATGTTACCGGCGAATTAAAAGGCGACTATACCGCCAGATTTAATCCCAAGACATTTGTAAATAATAAAATCGCAATTGATGGCGACACTGGACAGTATTATCCAAACATTCTTTATTATCAGGGAAATATCTATGAAAAATTAGACGACCTTGAGTTATTCAGAAGCAAAATAAACCCAGAACAATATGAGATTCAGAAAAAAGGACTAATGGCCGTCTTGCCACCAGTCCAACCAATTAATAATATCCAACTTCAACCGCCGTCTGATTTTGTTACTACTATGCGTGTGCCAGTAGAAGGCGGCGGAGACGATAGCCTTATTCAACTGTTTCGTGATTTTATGCATTCCTTGCCTTGGGAGTCTTTTGGCAGTTCTAGCTCTTGGGAAATAGAGAGGTATATCAATGGAAGCATTGTCAACACCGGCGACAAAGTGGAAAACATCGAAGTAAGAAAGCGCCGGAGAATAGTAGGTAATTCTTTATTCAAAAGATTTGTTCAGGAAGTCTTAACCCCGGAGCAACAGAAATATATTGAGGACAAATATAATAGGAATTTTAATGCTTATTACCGGCCTGATTATAGGCAAGTGCCTATTTTATCCGAAGTCAACGCCTCGTTTAATCCCAAGCATAAACCAGGCAAACACCCATTAGTGATAAAAGAGATACAAAAGGAGGGTGCTGCATTTTTGGCAACCAAAGGAGTGGGGCTTTTAGGATATGACGTTGGGGTAGGCAAAACCCTGACGGCAATAGTGGCAATCAATGATGTGATGAAAAAGGGCTGGGCTAAACGGCCTTTATTGATTGTTCCAAACGGTGTGTACCGCAACTGGATCAATGAGATTTCCGAAGTGATACCAGACGTTAAAATAAACTCTATGATGAATTTAGGCGCTGCTTTCAAAGGTGATCTTAAAACCTTGCAGGTAGAAGAGGGAACGCTCTCAATTATTACTTATGACGGTTTGGTAAAACTTGGCTTCAAACCAGAAACTTACGATGGATTAACTGCCAATCTTAAAGATGTGATGATGGGAATGAATAACACTAAAAGAGCAGCAGCCAAAGAAGAAGCAGGAATAGAGGCACAAATAGGTCGAGCAATAAGAGGTACTACCGGAGATCGTTTCTTTGAGGATTTAGGCTTTGACCATATTACTATTGATGAGGTTCAAAACTTCAAAAATATATTCGCCGGTGCGAAAATGCAAAGAGGTCAAGGAAATGAATACAGGAACATCAGGGGATCTAGCTCGGCAAGAGGAATTAAAGCCTATTTAATGGCTCAATATGTTCTGAAAAACAACAATAATCGAAACGTGTTTTTACTGTCGGCCACTCCATTTACCAACTCCCCGATGGAGATTTATTCGATTCTGTCTTTAATGGGGAAAAAGAGATTAGAGAATTTAGGGCTAAAAAACGTCAATGATTTTATGAGTATGTTTATGGAGTTAAAACCGACATTTGTTGTTAAAGCAAATCAAACTGTTAAAGAAGAAGATGTGGTTGAGAGATTTCAAAACCTGCAACAGCTTCAAAAACTGGTAACTGAATTTATAGACTTTCGTACTGGCGAAGAAGCAGGAATTGATAGGCCGGGAAGGATCAAGCGGACAATTACCCTCAGCCCAACAGAATTACAGAATGACTATGTAAGTAAAGCCCAAGCCATCTTTCAAGATAAAGACAAGGGTGGAGCGATTGTAGCAATCACAGAGTTGCAAAATATCACTCTCTCCCCTTACCTGTCGCGCTACAACGAACATTCACCCACTTACCGTGAGTTTGTTGATAATTCCCCCAAGATTAAATTCGCGATTGAAGCGGTAGCACAGGTCTATAAAGATAACCACAATGTCGGCCAGATAATTTATATGCCTCGCGGTGTTGATAAATTCCCTCTACTTAAAGAATACCTTATTAAAGAAAAGAAGTTTAAGCCCGGCCAAGTAGCGGAGATCACCGGTGGAATGACAATAGACGCTAAACAGAGAATCCAAAATGATTTTAATGCCGGAACAGTCAAGGTTCTTATCGGCACGGAAGCAATCAAAGAGGGTGTCAACCTACAAGAGAAAGCTACCGATATGTACCACCTCCACTTACCTTGGAATCCAACCGATATACTTCAGGTCGAGGGTAGGATTTGGAGACAGGGAAACGATTGGGCAAACGTCCGGATTCATTATCCGTTGATTGAAAACTCAGTTGATAGTTTTATTTTCCAAAAACTCGAAACCAAAGAGAAACGAATCCGCAATCTTTGGAACTACAAAGAGAACGAGATTAATCTTGGGGATTTAGACTTTGAAAATATGAAACTGGATTTAATAACTAACCCGGTTATTAGGGTTGCAGCCGAAAAGACTTTTGAGACTAAAAAGGAAGACCAAAAATTAGAGCAACTTAAAGTCGAGAAATCTTTTACTGACAGAAAAATAGATAAACTGGCAAAGGCGATAGCAGAGGTAGCGGAGTATGAACAGACAATAAAAGAAAAAGAAGCGGTGGCAAAAGAAGATCCAGAGTCATACGAAGCTTCAACCATACCTCAGTACAGAAAAAGTTTATCAAAGGCAAGGTCGGAAGTTATCAGACAAAGAAACGATTTAATTAAAAAGGGCATTGATGTAGCCGATTTGGAAAAGAAGTCTAAGGATTTACAAACAGAAATAGATGCACAGCAAAAAGTCGTTGAGAAATTAGATGCTAAGTTTGAAGTGAAAATGAAAGAGGCAGAAGGACAGGAAGAAAAACTTGTCTCAAAGCCTAACAATTACTTCGTTTTAACTAAACAGATTGCTAACGAAAACGCCACCTTTTTCAGAAAACGAGCCGGTCAGGAAGCGGTTAGGGCTGCCAACACCAGCTACACAACTCCTAGTGGCGCAGCCGATATTGGCGGTTATAGCGATGTGGCAAGTGCTCAAAAGACAGTGGCCGAGATTAAGTCGGTTGAGTTTCCAGAACTTCTTAGATTAGCACAGGCACTCACTGGCGAAACACCGCAACTAAAGAAATTCCGCAGGGCTTTAGGTAAGTTTTATTCAATCAATAAAGGAGTAATTAAACTTAATCCAGAGATATTCAAAGACCCGAAGTTGTCGGCCAAAGTATTTGCTCACGAAATTGGACACTTGGCTGATTACCTGCCGGATAAAACATTGATAAGAGGGAATATCCTTGGCAGAATTGCCAGTCTTAATAAATTCCTAAAGGGGAGTTTTGGCGAAAAGGAAATCAATAATGCTGATATTCGCGCGGAGCTTAAAGAACTATCACAGGCTTGGAAGCCTTTTGATGAATTGGAAAATCCGAACTTTACCAGTTACCGCTACTCCTCAAAAGAATTGTATGCTGATTCTCTTTCTGTCTTATTCAACGATCCAGCATTACTCAAAGAAAAAGCGCCGAAGTTTTGGAGAGCGTTTTTTGACAATCTTGATAGCAAGCCTGAAGTTAAAAAGGAGTTTAATAAGACGTGGGATTTATTAAACGCCAGCGATGAGGCAGTATTCAAAGCGAGGAATGAAGCAATTAATAAAGGTTATGATAAGGGTGAAGATGTTTGGACTCTCAAGGCTGCTGAAAAGATTAAGATAAAAACAAATATATTCCATGTTTTACGAACTCTGTTTGATGATAAGAATTTTCAATTAAACCGCCGGGTAGAAGCGCAAATTAAAGCCGGAACAAAAATCGAGGACACACTAAACCCGATATATGATTTCGCTGGCTTAAATTATCTGGACGGTAAACTGAAAAACTTTGTGGCTGATAATTTTCAACCGGCATATATTAAAGCAGCCGAAGTGAGCAACGGCTGGAATGTTCTCGGTCAG
The DNA here is from genome assembly GCA_964561745.1 of uncultured Pseudobdellovibrionaceae bacterium. Taxonomy (GTDB): domain Bacteria; phylum UBA10199; class UBA10199; order 2-02-FULL-44-16; family DYJF01; genus CAZLRI01. The sequence continues at coordinate 6,109 of CAZLRI010000100.1, forward strand.
GTTTTACAGATGGAACGGACAATAAACGAAAGGGGCGATCTGGCTAACCCCGGAGGCTTTGATAAACTCACCGCGCAAACTCAACTTAACCAACTGGAAAAACATACTGATCCTGAAGATTGGACAAAGATCCAAGAAGCTAAACAGCTTTTCCGCGATGGAATACAGGCAGTAGTGGCTTTGGCAGAAAAGAACGGCTACTACAAACCGGAGATGATCGAACAGATGAAAGCTAACCCTGCTTATGCTACTTATCAGGTGATTGATTACCTTGACACCTATATCTCGGCCAGTATCAAAAAGCAGGTGGGAACTCTTAAAGACGTGGCAAATCCGGCAACCTCTTCTGTTATGAAAGCAATCGCCACAATGAAAGCAATCGAAACAAACAACGCCAAAACCTCGGCCATTGATTTTGAGCGAGATTTCCACAAAGAAGAAGTCGAACCGGCCAAAAAAATGTGGACTGGTAAATTCTGGCAAGTTATTAATTCAAAAGACCCAAGTAAGGGAACGGTAGTAATCATTAGAAACGGTACTCCAGAGGGATATTATCTCGATAAAGAGTTAGCTAATGTGTTTAACCGAACCAGCAGCCAATCGATTATGATGGCTGCTAGACTCTCCCGGCTACTGACAGGAAGTCCAATCTACCGGCCATTATTCACCACGATCAATCTAGGTTTTCAAACCTTTAACTTTGCTAGAGACTTTATGCGCACTTGGAAAAATATGCCGGACTTCACTTTCAAAGACGCAGTTTTATCATTACCCAGACTGGTTGGAAGATATGTACAGGCAGCCCCCCATGCTCTACGAGAGGTATCAAACAAACCAGACGCATTGATTAAAAAAATGGAAAACTCAAAAATGCTGGGAATGACGTTTAATAGTATGTTTTATAACCCTGATGAATCAGAACAGAGGCAAATAGAGCGAGTGTTGCAAAGAGCCGGGGTACTTCAAGCTACCAGAAAACGGAATATCTTAACTCCTTTTTATTCACTATTCCAACTGGTTGAGACATTAGGAAACTTTATTGAAAGGCTACCAAAAGTCGCTGGGTATATCGAACTAAAGGGGAAAATGCCGGAGAATGAATTAGCACAGTTTATAAGGGATTATATCGGTTCTCCAAACTTCAGGAGAATTGGCACACTGACCCCCATTAGTAATAATTTGTTTTTGTTTTCTAATGCTTACAAAGAAGGGATTAAGTCAGACTTCCAGATAGCGACAACTTATACAACTTCCGGCGGACACAAAACCAGAGGTGGGTTCTGGTGGAAAACAATGTTGGCTACAATCCTTCCTAAAATGTTAATGGTGGCTGCAACTCTTGGATTAATGGGACCTTGGCTCAAGAAGAGAATGGACGATGCCAGCGAATACGACAAAACCAACTACAACATTATTCCTAATGGTGAAGATGAAAACGGTAAAACAATTTATTCAAGGCTTCCCCAAGATGAGACCGGCAGAATGATCGGTGGCTTTTTCTGGAAACTCTCGCACTTTATCACCAAAGAAAAAACCGATATTTCAAATATACTCCAAGTGGTTGATTTTGGCGCAGGGCAAGTACCAAACCTTGTTCCCTCTCTTACCGGAATGGGGGCAATACTCACCTATTTCTCTGGTAAGAACCCTTATGATTCTTTCCGGGGAAGAAGTGTAATCCCAGACACGGAGTTTGCTGCCGGTATGAAATACTCACTTCCGATCTTTCTTGACTGGTTAGTGAAAAATCAAGGGCTTGGAATTATTATGCCGTCTTATACCCCGGAGGGTGAAGTAACTACTCTTCAAAAGGTTTTATCCGCACCGGTCATCTCGAACATTTTAGGCAGGTGGATTAAGGTTTCAGATCAAGGAAGAAGAGAGATATTGAGAGAAGTAGGCCAAGAACAAAAACAGGCGAAAGCCGAATCATCTATTAAAAGAGGCAAGTTCGTAGATCAAGCGATTAAAGACTACAAGGCCGGTACTCAAAATATGACAAACCGGCTAGCGACTGAAAGACAACTAGTTAAAGACGCTCTGGGAGAACCGCCGTATAGCTCGGCTGAAAAGACACAGGCAACAAACCTTGTAAAGAAGTTTAGACGAGAACTTATCCGGGGA
>CAZLRI010000101.1:0-8202 GCA_964561745.1 uncultured Pseudobdellovibrionaceae bacterium
GCCACAACGAATACGCATATTTTCGCTATTTATTAGAAAAACTGCCGCTGGCTGAAAAAATCGAAGATTTCGAAGCACTCCTGCCTCATCGTTTGCCGCCTGAAGATATTCCAGCGCCACAAACGCTGACAGCGCCCCCACGCCAGATGCGGTTCGCTAAGCGCTTACTGTCATCCCGTGGTTTGACCACGGGATCTCTGGATCCTCGGATCAAGTCCGAGGATGACAACCTGAAAGTGCGGGATGACAACTTGAAGGTCTGAGGATGGTAAAAAACTGTATCAATTATCTTTTGTTGGAATATCGTACTTCTTTAATAAATTTCGCAGATGTTTTCGGTCAATCTGGGCTTCGCGTGAAGCCTTGGAAAGGTTGTGATTATGCTTTTTCAACAGATCAACCAGATATTCTTTTTCAAATGATTCAACTATCTTTTGCTTAGCATCCTTAAACGGCACATCTGTGTCTACGCTCATGCGCTCAGTTCTGTCATCTCCATATGACATTTCGGCAAATATAAAATCCAGATGCGATTTAGAAATTGTATTACTTTCAACAAAAGAACATGCTCGTTCAATAACATTATTCAACTCCCGAACATTCCCGGGCCATTCATAACGGGAAAGAAGCTTTAGGGCATCATCATCAACACGCTTAACCTTAAATGTGCCATCAGGGAGTTTATTATATCTTCCAGTTTCTAAAAATCTTGTAATAAGAACCGGAATATCTTCAATGCGATCGCGCAAAGGTGGCAAAGAGATCTTAACTACTGAAAGACGATAATATAAATCTTCCCTAAACCTTCCTTCCTCAACTTCTTTTTTTAGATTTCTATTTGTGGCGCAAATAACACGCACATCTATCTTTGCTTGAATATTTGTTCCAACCCTTTTAATTTCACGCTGTTCTAGAGCCCTAAGTAGCTTTGGCTGAAGATCAGTAGTCAACTCTCCAATTTCATCCAAAAAAATTGTTCCTCCATTAGCTTCTTCAAACGCACCTCTTCTGGATTTTACAGCACCTGTAAACGAACCCCTCTCATGACCAAACAACTCGCTCTCAATTAAATTTGGGGCAACAGATGAACAATCAAAAACAACAAATGGCTTATTTTTTCTCTGACTATGCTCGTGCACAGCCCTTGCAACCAGTTCTTTTCCAGTTCCGGTTTCCCCTTCAATAACAACTGTTGCCAGCGTAGGGGAGACTCTTTCTAATATTGAAAAAATCTGCCTCATCTTTACGCTTTTTCCACACATTGTTCCAAAGGACTCCTTGATAGAAGGTTCAATTCTGACTTTCTCATCAAACACTACAAACTCAAGGGTGGTGTTCCCAACTTTAATCTGATCTCCAGGGACAAGATATGCTTCCTTAACTCCCGTGCCATTAATAAATGTCCCATTAGTTGATCCAAGGTCCCTAAGCAAGAAACGATCTTCTTTATAAGATATATCAAGGTGCTCTCTTGACACAGTAGAATCATTTACAACGATATCGTTTGTATCTCTTTTGCCAACTGTTAAACTATCTTTGTTAAGCAAAAATTTCTTTCCTCTGTTTGGACCATCAACAACAATAAGTTGGCATTTACGCAAAGAAATAACAGATTGAGCATCATCCATTTTTAATAATTCGGTTTTTGATTCAAATTCTTTTTCTACCATCTTGCTCTCCTTATAATATTCTAATGCTACTCAGACTCAAGTGTTACATTGAAATCTTTATCTCCGTCTTCCATATTAAATGACCTGCTCCACACTTTATAACCTTTTAGTTTTAACATAATTGTATGAGGCTGATCTCTTCTCACTTTTCTGATTGTAACCGGTGTTTTTGCAGATATTTCCTTATTATCAAATATAACCTTAGCACGCGAAGGGGATGACGAAAGGCTCACCTCTCCATAAAGACCTCCTAAGTTTATATTAGTAAGATCAACCTTCTGTCCTGGTTTAACAGATACTTTTTTAGAATATCTCAGATGTCCTTCTTTATTAACAAGAACAGATACTTTGCCCGGTCGAACTTCAACTGTTATTGGAGTATCCCCCTTATAATAAGAATTAATAAAAACCTGAGCGCCTGTTGGCTTAGAAGAAATTCTTATTCTACCTGACTCACCTTTTAATTGAACTGGTTCTTCATCTACAACTGGTTCTCGTTCTTTTACTGGTTCTTTTGTTGGTTCCTTTTTAGTTTCCTTTACAGTTGACTTCTTTACCTCTTTACCCGGTTCTTTTGGTTTTTCTGTAACTGGCGGCTTCTCATCAATTACCGGCTCTTTAACTGGACCAACCTCTTTTACAACATCTTGAACCAATTCTCCCTCAACATTAACAGTTTCAACACCAGAAACATCCACCTTCTTTGTCCATGATTTATATCCATCTTTATCTAACTTAATCACATAACTTTCTTTTATCTTTAAATCTTTTATATTAGCTGGAGTTACTTTCCCAGAATCTTTATTATCTATATAGATCATTGCTCCATCTGGCTTTGATGTGACAAATATATCTCCAGTAACCTTCTCCAGCTCAGTGGAAACTCTCTGAGGTATTGATGACTGAAGATTAATAATCTGATCAAAATCTTTATAATCTGGTTTTGTCAGGGTTATTTTAAGATCAGTATTAAGCGCAAGATTTTCTAAAGTTGCTGGAGTTACATTTCCAGTAGTCCTACCATCAAGTAAAATCGTTGCTCCAGAAGGCTCTGATATTATATTGAGAACGCCTTTTGCTTCCTCCATTTTAATACTTACAGTCTCTAGCAATTCTGAAGTAAGTCTGATTGTTTTTTCTGCTGCAGCAAAACCCTCTTTTTCAAGTCTTATCTTATAATCCTGATTAACCTTAAGATCCTTAATATCTGCAGGAGTTGAAAGTTTAGTATCGCTTCCATCAATAAAAATTTTTGCGCCTTTAGGTTCAGATTCTATATTCGCAATACCAAAAGTTACTGTTTCATCAATCTGTGGTTGTTCCCAAAAATGAAGAGATGGAACATATTTATAGGCAACATAAAGTCCTACAATAAGGACTCCTAACACAGGAATTAATGCATGCCATTTTTTTGATTTTGTTTTTGGTTGTTTTGAATCAGGCGGTTTCTGCTTTGTTTGTTTTAGTTTTGTCTTTTTTGTGTTTTCAACAACCTGCGCTGGCGTACGTTCTTCTTGCTCAGCATCTTCGTCTTCAACATCTTGTGTTTTTTCAAATGCAGTAATTGCCGTATCTCTATGAACAATATCTATCTGTTTAGCACCTTCATCAACATTCATTGAAGCTGTTTGAGATTCCAAAGCAGCTGTTTGAGCTCTTTTTATCTGTTCCTGTTTCAAGTCCTCTGCAAATACCTCTTTAATAAACTGTGATAGTTTACGCGGAGAAAAATCAATATAAGTTGAATATAGATATTTTGTTAAATCCAGCTGAAAATCTCCAGCATATTGATATCTGTTTTCTGGTTTATAAGCCAAGGCTTTAGCTACTATTGATTTTAGTTGTGCAGGGACTAATTCAGGTAAACTATTTGCTTCGACTTTAGATGTCCTTATCTTTTTTAAAACTTCAAACTGGGATTCTCCGGTAAATAACTTGGTATTTGTCAGCATCTCATACAACAAAATACCTGCTGAAAAAACATCTGTCTGCCTGTTGATTGTTTTTCCCATTGCCTGTTCAGGCGACATATAGGCAATCTTGCCTTTTAATATTCCAACCATTGTATGGGAGATGTTCATAGCTGCTTTTGCTATTCCAAAATCAACTATCTTCACTTCTCCTTCGTATGACAAAAGAATATTTTGCGGACTTACATCACGATGAACAATATTTAACGGCTGACCAGAGGAATCCTGTTTTCTGTGCGCATAATCAAGCCCTTTGCAAACCTCGCTGATAATAAATACTGCTATATCTTCTGGAATTATCTTTCCAAATTCGCGGCATTTATACATGACATCGCGCAGATTAATCCCTTGTATATATTCCATGGCAATGAAGTAATCGTCGGCAATTTTGCCAAGATCAAAAACTTGAACAATGTTTGCATGAGAAAGAAGAACTGAAAGCTTTGCTTCATCTATCAGCATTGAGATAAAATCTTTATCAGCAACGCAATGGGGCAAAATTCTCTTAATAGCCAAAAGCTTTTCAAATCCATCAACGCCAAAAGTTTTGGCTTTGTAGATCTCAGCCATACCGCCTACAGCAAGCTTTTCGATTAGATAATATTTCCCAAATTGTTTTGGTTCAAAACCATTCATATTTTAATAATGTAATAAACAATCATGAATATAACAAAAAGTCCGAGCACGTACATTGTTAATGAAAACCATTTAATTTTAGATTTTTCTTTATCCACCAGCCCCAAAGCTCCAAAGAATTTTAAAAAAAAGTTATTCTTTTTAAAACCTTTTTCAGGTTGATCACTTGTTTGATTAGATGCTTTTTCCTTAACATTCCATGATCCGGTTATTGACCCTGATTCTATAATCCCCATCTGCATCTCTGAACCTTGTGGCCAAAAGATCTCCGGAAACATCTTCCCCTTAGTGAAACTTTTAAGTTTCATAAAATCTTCTCTCTTGGGAAGCATAATTAAAGCTGATGGAGTTCTTCTTCCATCTTTCCAAAGAACTTCAACCTCTACAACACATACTCCGCTTTTTAAAATAGCTCTTTTAAACAACAGAAGTTTTATTCTTTGTTTAGAAACCTTAACTGCCCGAACTGTCATTGTGCTACCCTGAAATTTTTCCCAATCAGAACTTGCCACAGATGATTGAAAAGACCCATCTTCCTGATCTTCATCCTGCTTTTGTGACTGACCATCTTTTGTTTCTTTAGTAGGCAATACCCGATATGGTGGCTGGGTTTCAGGCTTATTAATTCTTTCAACCATAATATTGCACCTATATTATCTAACGATTGATAATAATTGGATTATTTGTTTGCTTCGCTCTTCTTTTTTTATTTATCTTCCTTTTTAGCCTGTTTACCCTGCGAACTGGAAGAATATCCATCTTTATACCAACATCCACCTTTAAGTGAAAAAGCTGCTGCTGAAATCAAACGAGTTACTTTTTCTCCACAAGTGGGGCATTTATTTAATGGTAAATCACTTATTTTTTGAAAAACTTCAAAAATTTTTTTACATTTTCTGCAACTATATTCATAGGTAGGCATAACCTAAAACCTCCGACTTGTTCTGGGTAGTAGAGACCCCATCTTAGTTTTTCTTTGCGTAATGTAAAGAGAATTTTAAGAACCGAACAACTTTTTTGAGTATATGACAATAAGATAAATGGGTGTGTAATGAGATTTATTATGACCCAGCTAATCGGTTAAAAACCAGCGCCGATTTTAACACACATCCTTAAGAATTTATGTATCAAAATACTAACGAAAAAGAAAACTTCCCAAAAAACTTAACAACCCGTTACCAGCTCCATTACCAAGAGAAGCAGCGCTGCAACCACATCCTCTACGCCTGTTTACAATTATAGGTGATATTTCTTCTGGTACTTGAGGAGAGTTAATGCCACCAGCTTCTTGAGTGTGAACATCTTCTTGCAAAGACGCACAGCTTTCAGTGTGCTCCAATATAATTTCATTTGCGCTGTTTAAAAGCTCCAAACCTGCATTAAAATGCCTACGACTTTCTATGCAATCATATTCATCTGAAAATATTTGTAACCCCAATATTATATGTGACATACCAAAAGGAATAATGGTGCTTATGTTATCCTGCTCACTTTGATATGCCATTCTTGCATATTCCAGCCTTCTGGCATTGCTTTCAGGTGTTGTAACTCCACTTAACCCGCATTTCTCACAGAGTACCGTAACGAGGCAGCGGAGAAGCGCGTGGATACAAGGCGCGTGAAGGAAAAAGCGCGGAGGCGTACTTGCATTTTTTCAAACGCAACGCAGTAGATATGCGCTTATCCTTTGCCGCAGTAGGTAGTTTGTGAGAAATGCGGGCTAAAACATCTTTTTTATCAAAAAGACTTATTAAAAAGGAATCTATAAAATTCACCCCAACCCTCTTTTGTCAAAGAAGGGAGTTTTTAAATCTCCATTCATTCCTCTTTTCCAAAAAGAGAAACTTTTTCTTTGATGTAATGTCTTAAATGATAAAAAAAGAAAATGTGTGTAGAATTTAAAACAAATGACTTACAAATTGTGTGATTTTAAAGCCGGTTTCTGAAGCAAGTCCACTTATCGTTCCATCACTGTCTAATATATTATGACCAGTTAACATAAACCAACTAAAGTTCATTACACTTCCGCCTACATCATCCAATGCCATGCCAAGCCTTACTCCTCCTGCAAATGCCAATCCACATCCTATCCCTCCAGCCATACTCAATATCGCTCCATTTATCGTTACTCCTGCTCCTACTGCTGATAGCCCCAAAACACTGCCATGTGTGCTTGCTGTTGCCAGTCCGCTTGATATTATCAAACTCAATGCTTCATTATATCCGCTACCACTCTCTATTCCCAATTCATTTAATCCCCAACTTACTCCTCTGTTTATCCCCATAAAGTTTACTAATCCCGGACCAAACCCTCCTATTATCGAAGCTAAGCTCTCTCCCATTATCCACTGATATGCTGTTACTCCTAAAATTGGCAAAGCTCCAACTCCAACTCTTTCTAATACGCTTGCCTCTGGATTTACATAGCTCTCGTATAAATGTGTTAATCCATAAGATGCTCCCATTATCCCAAGATTCATTGCTGTGCCGCTACAAAATCCTCCAATCGTTAATCTTGGTGCATTAGCAATCCAATCAAATGACAAATCTCTCCATACAATCCTTCGTGATATTGCAGCTTGGCTATTTTTCAGCTCAAAATTTTCAGCTAATGAAATAGATTCTGTTTCTGTAGCACTCATAGCATTGATGCCAGATGCAACAGATGTTTCACCACTACTTGCAGCTTCTAGGGGAGAAGCACTATCAACATTTAAATGTCTTAATGTTTCCTCCCAAATTCCTCTTGTATATCGCAAAATCTCCAAAGCCCGTGGTTGATCAATGGTTGAAGGCTCTTCAGTAATTACCATCTGAAAATGTTCGCTAAGACGTGTATGAAAATCTATTTCTTCTCCTGTCTCAACCTCGATAATTAATCGATCTAGGCTTTCCATAGATCTCCGCAAATGACGTGCAAATTCAGGCACGCTCCTCTGATGAATAACCCCATCTGCATCAAACACAATTTGAGCTCCATAACTTGGAGAAAAAGGATCAATAACCAATTCCCCTGCTCGTTTAGAAACAAATTTCGTTTCACTTATGGAATATTGTGTCTGCAAAAAATCCATAACCGGGTCGCCTACATCTGCTCGCACATGAATGGGAGCTTCCTCTAAAGGCACTGAAATAGACCTGCCAGCTGGCCATATCTCCAGACGAGATGGATCTGCCAATACTGCAGGAACACTAATTGCTCCTGTTTCCACTGCTTGTCTGACCGCAGTAATATTTTTATATTGATTTACTATCACACCTTCAAACACACCCCCTCTTTCACCAAACAAAATTAAATGCGGGGAATCTGAAGATGCTGTTGTAGGCGGCACAATACCATACAAAATCTGCCCGCCCTGAAGCGCATTTATTCCAGCATCTGGAACCACACGAAGCAGAGTCACAGCAGCTGCCCATGCACCACGCCGAGCTGTGGTTTGTAATACATGGCCACCTTTTTCAACATACCAAAAAGCTCTACCATCATGAGGGGGTGGAAATCCATGAAGCTCTGTTTCCTCTACTTGCAAATATGTATCGTCAAACTCTCTAAAACATCGGGCAGCAACATCTCCCTCAAATGCAGGACCTAGAACACGCATTTCCTTTAATATACCAATCAACAACCTAAATCCGGTAACACCATTCTCGTTTGCCAGATTCCCTGTGAGCGCCTCAATAGGAGTTTCTTCACCGGGAAATGGAGGAGTCACCTCAAATGCAATATGCCCAAAATCACGATGGCGCATATAATAAACATTACCATCTGACTCCGGTGATAACTGACCAAAATAATCAATCAAGTTCCTGCCATTAATTGTAAATTCACCAATGCTAAACATAAATACTGCCCTTATAACCTGTTTTTAAATATATCGGAACTTCCCCCTCAGGAAAGCAGTAAAAAATGGCTAAAACGTAGGCAG
>CAZLRI010000102.1:0-8192 GCA_964561745.1 uncultured Pseudobdellovibrionaceae bacterium
ATAAAACTTCATCTGCTGCTTGGACTGTTTTGCATTATCCTTTTTATAATATTTGTGAGCACAAAATCAGCGCCAATGACAATAACAGAACCTGTCATATTTTTATCTACTATATTAGCAGGCTTGCTTAGCTCTGTTATCTTTCCATTGGCTAATCATTTGTATTTATCCAAGCAAGCTGAACCTGAAAGAAAAACCGGATATATATATAGCGCTGATCTTATTGGTGCTTCAATAGGCGCAATCCTGCCAAGCCTGATCTTTTTGCCAATCTTTGGAGTTTGGTATACTCTTGTATTTATTGTTCTGATGAATTTAAGCGTGATTATTCTTTTCCAAAAACCTGCGCAGTAAATACCTGCAGCTCCACCTTTGGATCCTTATAACAGTCTCTTGGAAGACCTGCCTTCTGACTACAAATTTCTGCTAAAAAAGCTTCCCTGTTCATATTAAATTCAGTTGCTACTTGAGGAAGAAACACACCTCTGTTAAGACCATCGCTTACAATCACCCCATGTTTTCCTAACACCACATCCTGCCAACTATTAATCTTTTCAGGTACGCTCAATACTGAAATTTCATAAGTAATATTTTTAAGCTCATCCTTTGTTACAGGTGGAAATCTGGGATCTTGGACCGCTGCTGCAACAGCCATCTGTGATACAACTTGATAAAGAGGAATGCTGGTTGGAGAAAACCTGCCGATGCAACCCCTAAGCATGCCATTTAATTTTAATGTCACAAACGCACCAAGTTTCTGATTTAATGCAGGATCAGTGATATTAAATTCAGGCTTCTTTCCATGTTTTACATAATCCTCAACTGTCTTCTGTGCTATCTCCAACAACTTTTCCTGTTCCTCTTTATTTAAACCCATTTCAACTCCTTTGTTCAATGGTTTAAAAAATCCTATGCTCGCATATCCTACAATATGATATTTGCCGCCGGTTACATCTCCAGAGTTTGCGCGCCCAAGCAGCTTGATATCTGTGGCGCCTAAGCCTTTGGCAACAAGCATTGCTGTCTTTATTGCATCATCCCCGCAAGCAAACGTAACGGCATTTGGTATATATTGCTTTGTCAGCGCGCTAATATTATCTTCAAGCTTTGCTACATCACCGCTTAAAATACCTTCGATGGTTTTTGAATCAGCTGCCTTGGAATCTTCATAAGAAGGATAATGAGAAAGATCTGAACTTGCTATAATAAGAACCTTCTTGCCCTTTATATTATCCAAAATTGCTTTTGCCAAAATTTTATAATCATCCTTATTTTGATTGCCGAAAACAATTGGCACAATTTTAAAATTTTTCAGAGTCTTTTGAAGAAACGGAAGCTGCACTTCAAGTATATGGTCATAATTATGCGCACTCCCTCTGAACATGATTCTAGGGTTTGATTTTATCAATTTTTCAGCCAGATCTGAATCAATCTGAACATCTCCAAGCGGGGTCTGCCAGACACCATGCTTATAAACAGAAATCCCATCAAAAGCTTCTTTATGACCATTTCCAATTAAGATTATTGTATCAAAATTTTCCCCAATTAATTCTTTGTATCCATATGCAGCTACTTGACCTGAATAAGTATATCCAGCATGAGGAGCAACCATAGCAACAATATCTTCTTTGACTTGGGTTGTTTTTACATTTTCTAAAAAACGATCAATCAGAGTGCTCAGCCCATCTTTATTTGCAGGATAAAAACTACCGGCAACTGCTGGTGCACGTTTCTTTATCTGCGGTTTGCTTTTTGAAAAAGAATATGGCGAGATGAAAAAAGATAAAATAATAATTGAAAGAGATACAGCATATAATTTTTTGCTCATAATAATATTCTCCCTTCTGTAAGTTAGACAAATGGCGAAAGGTTAAGGGGCAAAGGAAAAAACAAAAACCTAAGGGGTGTATATATAGCCTTTAGCTCTTTACTCCCATACCCCCGGAATCTTCTCTCCATCTTTACATTGTCCGTCCTTTGACAGATTATACTGAGTGATAAAAAAACCCTGACGTGTAATAGCCGGCTCTTTGTTATTTGGACAATAGGTTGTGCTTCCTTCAGGGTCATAAATATTGCCGGTATAAACATATTTAAGCCCTGCATCCATTGCCATTTTGCGCGCTTTTTTCAGAGTATCTTCAGGAGTTGGTGGAAGATTTGTAAGTTTATAGTCAGGATGAAAACGCGTAAAATGAAGAGGGACATCTTCTCCTAAATTTCCCTTTACCCAGCTTATCAAACCTTTAAGCTTTTCATCTGAATCATTTTCGCCCGGAATCACCAGATTAACAAGCTCCAGCCATACTCCATTCTTTTTTATTGTTTTTATTGTTTCAAGAACAGGGGCAAAATGACCGTTTGTCATGCTTTGATAAAAATCCTCTCCAAATCCCTTAAAGTCTATTTTATATGCATCAATATATGGCAGAAGTTCTTTAAGAGGTTCTGGATTTATATATCCAGCGCTGATAACAACTATCTTCAAACCTTTCTTATGCGCCAACTTGGCAATATCCAGCATATACTCGTAAAATATAGTCGGCTCATTATATGTAAATGCTATTGATTTAGCTCCACTCTTTAGCGCGTCTTTTACAACTTTCTCTGGCGAAGTTTTTTCCGTTTTTATCTCCCATGGAAAAATCTGGGAGATCTGCCAGTTCTGACAAAACTTACAAGCTAAATTACAACCTGTAGTTGCAATTGAGTATGCCTTTGATCCTGGTAAAAAATGATAAAGAGGCTTTTTTTCAATTGGGTCAATATGTTTTGAAGCAATCAGCCCATACACCAATGATACCAATTTCCCTTCAATATTCTTCCTCGCCTTGCAAATACCGATCTGGTCTGGTTTAAGAACACATTGGTTTGGGCAGAGATTGCATCTGACTGTCTTATTTTCCAGCTGATCAAAATACTTTGCTGCATGATAGTTTTGGTCCTGAGCTTTGCTAAACACCACCAAGCTTGTAAACCCCACAATTAAGACTAAAAATAAGATAGCTCCCAATTTGTTAATTATAGATTTCATTTGTTCTTTCATTTTATTACAAAATCAAAATATGTTTTTGGAAATGGTTCGTTTTTTAAAGTATAATGCCACCATTCCTTATCATAATTTACAAATCCGTATTTCTCCATTGTGTCTTTTAAAAGCATTCTATTATTTAATGCATCTTCTCCAGCCAGCGGATTTTCTGTGTGCGATAAAGGACTAAAAAAATCAAATGGCGTGCCCATATCCAATCCATCGATAGTCAGATCCATTGTGCTTCCTCTACTATGCCCTGATCTTGAAGCTATATAACCATCCTTAAACAAATTCTTTTTTTCAACATTCGGATAAAATATTTTCTTCATCTTTATATCAGACAGATCCTTTGCCCATTCAATAAATTCATTCACAGCCCTTTGAGGTCGATAACAATCATACATTTTAAGAGAATGTCCTTTTGTTTGCAGATCTTTTTGGACAAGTTCTAGCGCATTCACAGCCTCTTTTGTAAGCATGCATTTAGGCGCTTCATATCCGTTTATCCTTTTGCCGATAAAATTATTATCTCCATAATACCTTATATCCAGAATGATAGCTGGGTCAATGTCATGAATAGATACAAAATCGGCTTTTGGAGAGCTACATCCAACTAAAAGAAGCAGAATGAAAAAAACTATTTTTACCATAATCCCTCCTAGTGTTTGTTCAATTTAATTAACATTTGTCATTCCGGACTTGATCCGGAATCTAGGTTTTCTGGATCCTCGGATCAAGTCCGAGGATGACAATCTTTAACGACTATTACATTGATTACAAACACTTGTGCGCGCCTTTTTTGAGAATCTAATCAACGCCATGTTATAAATATCACTTATATTCCTTAGCTATTTGAATTTCAAATGCAAAAGATAATCGAAATTCGATGAGCATTGGGCGATGTGCGATGAGCGATAAAAATTCCCATCCCATGAGGGGGCGTGGTTCGTGAATCGTGGTTCGTGAAATGGGTAGCCGCACCCTTTTCAGACAGAGGCTGATCCACCTTTGGTGGAAGGGTGCGTAATCTGCGCAGGCTGAAGCCTGCGGCTACAAAAATGCTGTGTTTTGTAACTTTGGCAACAACCTCATCAAGGGAGGCGAAATAGAGAATTGGATACATTGTCTGGATAGGCATGCAAAAAAACTAGCAACTTTTATCAAGATATGCCGATAATACAATTAGTCGTGCGATGTGCTTACATCGTACTTCGTAAAGAACTGCGTATCGTTGATTTTAACGATGTACTATGTACGACTGACGCACAACGAAAACAACGAGGAGCTATGTTATCCATTGGTGAAAGATCTATTCGGGGACTTGGAGAAAGATATCCAATTATCAATGAAGATCCTCCTGTAATAAACTTAAGATCAGCCAATATTCCAGAGGAACCTCCATCATATGAACCTCCAAGCAATGCGCCGCCACCACCTCCTCCTCCATCTGCATTAACAGATGATCAATGGTATTTTTCAACTCTAGAAATTGTCGAGTCTGATGTTTATCATGACGAACTACCAGATAGATTTTTTAATATTGATGGAAGAGTTCAATTGGAATTGGGAACAGAAACAACTGATATTTGGGAGATGCGGGTAGCTGAAGCAGAAATACTTTTAACATCCAGATTACAAACATTGGGCGAAGTTGAATCGCAAGACATAAGCCAAAGATCAGACACTATTCTCCCTCCAACATGGCGAAGGGCATTAGTGCAATATCTGGCAAATGAAATGCTTACTGAAAACGAAAGACTATTGCTGGATATCTCTGTCAAAAGCGATCAAGCAAATGGAGGATATGATATAACTGAAAAACCAGTTGGACATCACCTTCAACAATTATTAATAAGATCTGCAATACCTACTTATGGAATCTATTTTTCGCAATTTGATGATCTTATAGAAGTATATCGAAGAGATAGGAGAATGATTGAACAAATTAGAAACCGTACCCCAAAATGTGAAATTGAAATAAAAATTGGACGGAGCATCAAAGACTACACGGAAACAGTTTTTATCCACAGACGACTTCTTGATCATTTACTTGAACCTCAAGTAGAACCACGTTGGAATGAAATAACAAGCATTTATGATGAAGCACGCCAATTGACAGAGAGAATCGGATTTGGCCAAGCTGAATTGTCTGAAATAGAAAGCAGGTCTTCCTTTGCCTTACACAGAGATTGCCGGATTGCGCTAGAACATGCGCGAAATCTCTTTCATGAAATTATTTTAGATACAACAAGCGGAGAGATCAACCAACAACAAGGAATCACATATCTCAATCGCTTAAAAAGCTCTATTGAAACTTGTTCAAGTCAACTAACATTACAAATAAATTCTTTATTTCAAAGATGTAACGACCTAATGCAAAGTCAACGTGCCCAAGAATATTATGCAAAATGGTGGACAGACTCTATTAGAGCAATAACAAAAAATAGACTAACCCTTGTAGATCATACATGCCTTGAAGCAATTGAGGAAGGAAAAATAAATTTTGTTCAGAAACTGCTCCGTGTTCCTGACAATCAACTTGACATACAGCGTTCTCTCATAAATCTTTGGGAAAGTCGTCGCGACCTCATCAATCTGGATGAAGAAGTGCATCGGGTTATAACACGAAGTAATGGATTGTCATCTACAAACTCGCTACGCATAGCAAGCGGGGATTTAGATTGTAATGGAACCTCGCGATACCAAACAAATATATCCCCTAATGGAGAAGCTGCTCTTGAAGAGAGCATCAGGCTCCCAAATGCAGCTGAAATTGCAGCTCCTCATTTGAGTTTTGGCGGCTTCTTAGGCAGCACTGCCATGAATATTTTTGTTATTGGTGCATCCCATCTATGCATTGAAGGATATTCAAGATATATTGTTCGTAGACCTGCAACTGCTTTTGAACAAGCTATCGTAGGTGGCATTCCAATTGCAGCTAGTATAGCGTGGTCCATACGAAATGGCGCAAGATTAGGCACAACCATTGCACATTTTCCATTAGGTTTAGTAAGTTTTATGGCAATTGATGCTGGAGTGGCAAGCGCTCAGAGATTAATGGGTATTGATTCTCAATCGACAGTCGGCACTGTTACACGCGTTATTCTCTCCAGTGCATTTGCTGCTGCTGCCCCTTATGCAACGGTTTTAGGGGTTTCAGCTGCAGCAGCAGGGTTAAGCCTCTCAGGCATGCTCCTTACAATCGGTTCTGGCGCTGCCCTTGGATTAGCTTTTTATGCTGGCGTGTGGATAGGGACACAGTATTCGAGCAGAATACAGTAATCTACACATAGTCAAAAAACATCTGAAAAGAATTGAGATTTATAATATAATATTAGTTAGAGATATCATAACTCCTCAATAAATTGAGGGGGAAGTGTCATCCCGCACTTGATGCGGGATCCAGAAAAGTCTTCAAAGAACTAGATTCCCGTGTCAAGCACGGGAATGACAGGCACGTGCATTGATCTCAACTTTTTGAAAAGTTACGAAATATCATTTATGCTGACATTAATAATCAAAATAGAGGATAACATGAAAAAATCTTTAACAGACCGTAACCTACGGCTAGTATTATTATCAATATGCCTGTTATTTATTGGAATAATCGGATTTAATGGAATAAGCGGTTGTAGCGGAGGAAACAACGAAGTAGCTACTCCACCACCCTCTCCTGATATTGTATGTGAGAACGGGATATGTGAACAAGGAGAAACGCATGATTCATGTCCATCTGATTGCACAATAGTTGGATGCGGTGATGGCACATGTTCTGAAGAAGAAGACACAACTCTATGCCCAACAGACTGCCCTTCTGTTTGCGGAGACGGAAAATGTGATGTTGGCGAAACATGTGAAGCAGACTGCGGTTCAGCAGGGACCAGCACTGTTTGCGGCGATGAAGTTTGTGATCTCACAGAAACATATGCATTATGCCCTGCTGATTGTCCAGCAACCTGTGGTGATGCAGTTTGTCAGGATACAGAGAATTCGTCTTTATGCCCTGCTGATTGTCCTGTTATCTGCGGAGATGGATTTTGCACACATGATGAAACAGTAGTGACCTGTGCAGACGATTGTCCTGCTGTTTGCGGAGATGGTTCTTGCACACATGATGAAACAGTAGTGACCTGTGCAGGCGATTGTCCTGCTGTTTGTGGAGATGGTTCTTGCACACATGAGGAAACAGTGGATTCCTGCCCGGCTGATTGCCCGGTAACTTGTAATGATGGTATTTGCACGGGTCCTGCTGAAACCGCAATAACTTGTCCTCATGATTGCCCGATAGTATGCGGAGATGGTCTTTGTATGGGGTCAGAGCATCCTGGCAGAGACTCGTGTCCTTCAGACTGTAGAATTCCTGCCAATGTAATCGTAGTCGATAAAACTGCAATAGGGGCAAATAATGGCACTTCATGGGTAGATGCATATACAGAGCTGCAACCAGCACTTGCTGAAGCAAGAAGGCTTGTAGCTGATGGCGCGGGGCGAATACAAATCCAGATATGGATCGCAGAGGGAACGTATTATCCTAATGTTAACGCTGATACAGGTGAAGTTCTTCTGCCCGCAAGTACCTATCGCAGCATGCGCTTTCAACTTTTTAATAATATCCTTATATATGGAGGATTTCCAATAGGGGGTTCTAATTTTACTCTTCGGGATTACCGACTACACAAAACAATATTGAGCGGAGATATGGAAAACAATGATATAGATTCTGACGGAGATGGATATAAAGAAACAATAGCAGGGAGCAATTCTTATCATGTGTTTTATAACTCTGATGTTACAACGAATGCACTCTTAGATGGGCTCGTCATTACCGGAGGCAACGCAAATGGTTCAAGAGAAGCACTTCAGTTTGGCGGTGGAATACGCAATAATAACTGCGCCTTCAATTTGAGCAATTTAACCGTTGCTGGCAATTCCGCCGCTCATAGCGGCGGAGGAATTTTTAACAGCGGAGGCAATCCAAACATAACGAACACAACTATAACAAAAAATTCAGCAGTACTGGGTGGCGGAGGAATGTATAATTACTCTAGCAATCCAATTCTCACTAATGTTGAAATTCACAGAAATACGACTAGTGAAATTGCTTCCTGTGGTGGAGGGATGCACAATGAACACAGCAATCCCACGCTGATTAACGTTG
>CAZLRI010000103.1:0-8184 GCA_964561745.1 uncultured Pseudobdellovibrionaceae bacterium
TTGAACCTCCTGAAGACGAAACTGCTACAGGAACAGAAGCGCCACCAACTCCATCGTTAACTCCTAAAAGAACAGAAGCCCCTGCAGTAATAGAACCTCCGCCTGAAAAAGATAACAAAGCTCGTAAACCTCGAAGTTATGCACCAGGAAGAGGAGGATTTTATTATCCCCGACAAGAATCCGGCGATCCCCTTCCAAAAGGACGACAAGATGCACGAACAGAGATCGGTATTCTACCTCCAAGTCAAAAAGAGTTGTATGAAGGAAGCGGAACATATGTATTTATGATGCGTGATGGTGTTCCAACACCTGTTGACGTCCATAAACTTGAAAAAGATAATCAAGGTAAGTTTGTCAAGCCAGAAGATGTAAGCGTTAAGCATTGGAAAGGAATTGAGGCGGTTTTAGAAACTGCACAGGATATTCCGAAATTAAGAGAAAAACTGGATAAAATTCCCACTCCTGAAACAAAACCAGACGTAACTCAATCTGAACCGCAATCAACACCTTCACACGAAGCTCAAGCCAAAGTCACACATACAGAAAAACCACCTATTCTCCACCACGTTGATTATAAGTATGCACCTCCTACTGCAAGAAAATATAAACCGCTACTTGATGGAGGCTATATTGAAGCTGGGCTTTCAGACAGACAACAAGAAAATGCACCTCGACTCAGATTTACACCAAAAGGCGTTGAGTTTGTCTTAAAAAATCATCACTCCCATACTATTGATGTTGCCAGCCTTGCTATAGACAATCAAGGCAATTTTATCAATCCAAATCCCTATTCTGAAGAAAATCCAACCTGTATTGCAAATACGGATTGGAAACAAATAAATGGAATTCTTCGCTCTGCAACAGATATTCCCTCACTTGACCAAGCCCGAAATGCTGCTGCGAGAAAATCTATTCTGGAAAATAGAAGTACAGTAATTTCCCCAACTCCTCCACCGGAAAAAGAACCCATCCCAGATCGCATCGATTCATCATCAGATTTACCTAAAGAATCACCATCTGAAAAATCTCAACCAACTTCAACTAATCCAGAACCAGAACAACCGCCAGTTGCAGCAGAACATATTTTAACCCCGGATAAAAAAATATTAACATTAGGTGATGTAGCGCTAGAAAAAATAGCAAGATATGCACGCTTAACAAAAGAGGGGCCACAAGAAACTATCTTAACCCTAGATGGAGAAAGACAAAGAAACTATCCTAAAGGAAATATCGAAGTAGCGCCATGGATAAAGTCAAGAAAAATTGTTGATGCACCGCCAACTACTGAACCTCCCCCATCAACAACTGAACCAGTTGAAGTCATATCCACTGTTACACCGAGAGAGGCAGAAGTATCTCCAATTGAATTAGAAGCGTCTGTAACTGTTAAGGAAGCTTCTCCAACAACCGAGCAACCTGAACCAACACCATTAACCGAAGATGAAGCTTTAGCCAAAACTCCTAATAAGACTCCTTTAGCAACAGCTCAAAAGACTCCACCAACAATAGAGGGAACACCAAATATAGTTGGAGATGCGCAACGAATTTTCGATGCAGCTTCAACAGTACGACCATCAAGCGAATTACAAAAAACAGAAGCACAGGTTTTGGAAGAAGCGACAAAAATAGAATATAAATATGCTGGCGAACATACGGCATATTTATATAATGGAACAAACTCGCTTGAAGCAAAAGCAGCAGATATTTTTGCAGAAGATGGAAATATTGAAAAAGCAGTTGAGTATGCTAATAAATGTAAACCGGTTGAAAGAGCGGTTGCATATGCAAAAATTTTAATCGCATCAGTTAAACAAGGCGAAAAAACTACCGTTGAATTATATAATCGACTACTTCAAGCACAAATACAACAGTTAATGGCACAGTGTAAAAAATTACAATTCGCAGATCCTTATAGTGGTGATTATATGGCTGCGATTCTTATGTCCACGCAAGTATTTTTTCATTATGGCCAACCACAGTTAACAGAACCATTTTTAGAAACAGCTTTAGATTATTATTTGCACGTTAATACCCTTGATTTTTTAATGGACAGATGGGGATTTGTTGAAGTTTGCGAAACTCTCGGACGAAAAGATATAGCTAACCAAATAATTAGAATTAATGATGGTGACTGGAAATATGAAAATTGGAAAAAAAGAGGTAGTGTCGGATCATGGATCAAATAAATCATGCATTTATTATTACCTGAATTCATTTAATTTTTCTTTTTCATCATTTCCCCTTGAATTTGACATAAATATTCTTTATTATTAAATAATATGACCGAAACTGGCGGTTTACCAAGTGTTGAATCAGCAGAATCCCTCAAACCACATCCTTCAATGGAGGCTGTCAGAGCGCGTTTTTTAGCACAAAAGATACTTGGACAAGATGTATACGACTCAAAAAAAACCAGTTTTTCCTTAAACACGGAACAGGTAAAAGACATTGTTTCCTCACCAACTCTTCCGCTTACCGATATCACTACCGCTTCACATGCAGAAAGAATTGAAACATGGGGAGATACTTCGTTTGACAGTGCATATCAATCCTGGTCCAAAAGTATGGTCGCACAAGCCAATGGCGACACAGATCGGCTTGGATTTCTCTCAACATTTTTGGAAAAATCAGCTCCACAACAAGGCGAAAAAACAGAAATAACACAAGATGATATCAATAAGCTTTATGATTCATATGCAGGAGGGCCAGAACAGGTTGATGCTTTTGTAAAACAAATGCAGCGGCTTTGTACCGATTCAGATGGCGCGATTTCCCATACGCTTTTTGATAAAAACCGAGATGCGATTTCATGGCTTTCAAGAAAAATATACGGCTTTGATACTGTAGGAAAAGTGCTTACCGAATGTATTGACGGAATAGTATCGGCATCTGACGAAGCAACCCGGCCGCAGCTTGAAAAAGATCTACAACAAGAAGGTGATGTAAAAGCACGACTAAACACTCCGAAAGAAGAGGAAGTAATTGTGCTTGATGAATTCTCCCGACTGCTCAATCTGGCAAAAACACCTAGTCTACCAATTGAAAAACCAGAACCGACAACACCTCCTCCAACAGAACCTCCCCCAGCCCCTTCTGAAATTGAAACCGGTACAGAGACTTCTTCGGAATCTCCATCGCCAGAACCAAGCCCAACTGAAGGAGAAACTGCTACAGGAACACCAAAACCTGAACCAACACTGGAAATAACACCTACTCCAGGTACAGCAAGTGGTAACGAACCAATACCAGTAGAACCACAAGAAACAACTGAAGAACTTATTGCTCAAAGAGATAAAATAAAAGCGGCAATGGACCGTTTTAAAGCTCTTCGTGATAAACCTTCTGACCGCGACGGAATTATTGCAAACGCCCG
Source organism: uncultured Pseudobdellovibrionaceae bacterium (assembly GCA_964561745.1). Classification (GTDB taxonomy): domain Bacteria; phylum UBA10199; class UBA10199; order 2-02-FULL-44-16; family DYJF01; genus CAZLRI01. The sequence goes on from CAZLRI010000103.1 coordinate 3,374, forward strand.
CGCCGAACAAGAGGCAGAAGTAGCCCGGATCAATGCCGAACTTGCAAAAAGACAAAGGGGGGTTCCGGTCGAGCCACCAGCAGAACCTAAACCCACTTCTCCTCCCCCAGCAAAACCTGAAGATGAACTCCCTGCATTTCTTCGTCGTTCCGATCCTGCAAGTGGTCCCTTTCACAGCTATCAAAGATCCGAATTACCAGAAACTGCTGAAGCATTAAGGAAATTACAAAATTCACCCATAAAACCACCGTCTATTACCCCGAGAACACTAAGAGAAACTGCTGAAGAACAACGAGATAGAATTGCACAAGAATTAAAAGAAATAGCAAAACAAATACCTCAAACTCTTTTTGAAGATCCAAAAAATTATGACTCAAGAATCGTTGCATCGGCACTTCAAAGTGCATTGGACAAATTTCCTTTTATATTATCTCAAACAAAATCACAAATAGCATCAATTATTGCTTCTGAATTACAAACAACATTTGTAGCAGATCCCAATAGAAATGAAGCTGAAAAATATACAAAAGCTATGGGGCAGATTATCCCTCTTGTTATATCAAATATGGATACCGTTTTAGGTCTACCTCCTATTACAGTAGATCATCGCTTATATTCAATGGTTCAAAAAAAACGGGAAGAATTAACGAGACATAATAGATTAAATATACCAAGGTCACGCGAAGAGGATATTGCATATGATGGAATAGCAGTCTTAATGATTCGGGGGGCAACATTTAAACCAGATGAAGAAAGAGTCCTAATGTATGTGTTACGATCAATTCTCCCTCGTTTACCTGCTTATGCCAAATCACCAACCTGATATACTTAAATAATGAACGAATTTCGCCAACTTACTGAGCCCGCATCTCAAAGATTTACCCCCATTCCAGATGAAAAACCCATCGTTCATGCATCTGATCGATTTACCAAATTAGAAGAGCCGCAAACAATATTTGCCAGTGAACGATTTAGCCCGATTCCTTCCATAACCAGATTCCAACCACCTTTAAATGAAGCATTACCTGTCCATAAAGTACTTGAACGACTAAGTAGAGCCGAACATACAGTCACAGACACTGTAAAGAAAAGTATAAAAACCACTGAAAAAGCAAGAGAGCAAATTCATGAGTTTATCTCAGATAAACAAGCAATAAGAGCAAAGAAAAAAGAAGAAAAAACACAAAGAAAAGCAGAACAATTGGCAAAACAAAAAAAGATGGGAAAAGATAGAAGAAAATGGATGAAACAAACTGCTCTTGTTGGTGGAGTAGCTGCTGTTGCTCTTATACCGGAAACGCGCGCAATAGCAAAAGGCATTGGTGAATCAGCATGGCTATCTATTGTAAACGGCAGAGTAGTAACTTACCCTCTCTGGAACCAAGGAGAAGATGTTATCTTTTCAGATGGTGTTCCTTGTTTTCGCCGTTGGGCAGAAAATGATATTTATGCAAAAGCCTTAAAACACCCAGAAATATTCGATCATACCAGAGATTTACCGCGAAGAATCACTGCTGAAATTCAGCAAAGCGATTCCCTCCGCTATCCCAATCGACCTCCTGAAGATATAAGCTGGTATATGCAGGAAAGTGGTGAAGTATCTGAAGTGATGATCGATGGAATTGCACAACTGTATCTTAATGGTCTACTCACATTTACTCATGAGTCAGATAATGAGCCTCTTCTTCTTGCTGAAATCCAACAACGAGCACGACTAATTGTGGATCAGATAAAGAAAACACTTCAGGAAAAAAATGTAAGCGGGCCAGTTTCATCGCTTAACCCCAATTCTCAAAATACGGGCGCATTAGTCAATAACGAATTAATTATGCAGGAGATGGTTTTATTTACCCAAGAAAATGGTGAACTATCACAATTTGGTAGACTCCATAATCCTTTGCGTTCCGATGATAATGAAGATCTGCCAAACCCTCTCAAAGCTGCAATAGCGAGAAAACAAGCATATATACTTGAACTTGCATATCGTCGTATGGATCGTGTTGCAAAACTGGATTCATCTGCTGATGAATTTGGAGAATTAAACACACTTAAAAAGTCACAAGAAGGAATATCTTTTAGACAAAATGTATTTAACAAACGAATCGTTCCCGGTTTAAAAAAACTCACCGAATTATCCTTCCAAGAAGCAGATTTACTGCTTGGTATTTTTTCTTTACATAATGATGAACTATGTAATATGGACCTTCTTGCAACAGTAGACACAAATCAAGTAACTAAACTCGCACAAAAACTTCAAACTTCAGGATCTAATTTCACTGAATTTCAAACACCTGGTTCAGTGTTTGGACTCGGAGCAGGTATTGCTCTTCCTTCATTAAGATGGAAAACTCGTACAGAAACAACAAACACTCACCAACGCCTACTTGAGAAAGTTAAAAAGGTTGGAAGAATTACGAGAAGAGCATTTCTCTATGGAACTGGCGTTACAGCTGCTGCAGCAGGTCTTGTTATCGCTGATGTAAAATTAAATAAGCACCCCATCATTCCAAATAAATTATTTGACGGCGATACATGGCAACAATTTCTTACAAAAGCCCCGATGTTAACAAGGGAAGATCTCACAACAAATATGGATGGGACTGCACGGTTTTATTATAGTGATGGGGCTTCGCTGGATGGAACAAATGAACAAACAAAAACAGGAAATTTACGTGAATCGTGTACTGCCAATGACATCCCTTCATTTTTTAAAACAGCGCTTGTGGCTGTTGAAGACCATCGAATGTATGAACACGATGGAGTTGATCCAGTTGGCGTTGTTCGTTCACTTGCTGCAAAAATTCAAGGGGAAAAGGAAGGCGCCTCAACCATCGCAATGCAGGTTGTACGAAATATTTTTGGTAATATCGATGTTGATACGCGAAACTGGAGCAACAAAAAAATTGAAACTGTTGGGGCTCTTTTTTTATTTCAGCATGAAAAAGCAAAAGTAATTGCAGAAGCAGAGCAACGAGGCTCTGTTCTTTCCGATGAACAAGCACGAAGAATTACCCACGATAAAATTCTTCTTGATTATATGAATATAGTTCCTTTCCGCGGAAATATATATGGAATAAAAAAAGCTGCAGAGCTTTTTTTTGGAAAAAGCAGTCCAAATGAATTAACCGAAGTTCAACAGCTTTTTTTAGCCGGTTTACCAAACTCACCTGTTCTTAATGACCCATTAAGATATGAAGTAGGAATCACAGGAAGAGAAACAGAAAGAGGAACAATAATACTGTTTCCTTCCCATCCAGCTCTTCAACGAATGGATACTACTTACGGTATGCTTTGTGCAAATCCCCATATTACTCTTACTCAGGAACAAAAAACATCTATTGAGAATGTTCTGAAACACGGTATAGAGATAACTATTCCACCAAACAAACAAATTACGCCATCATTTAATTACACACAACAATTATATGCTCGTATTCCAAGAGAACAGCTAACCCTTGAATCTGAAGTTATTACCACCATAGATAGAAAACTCGATATGAAAGTAAAAGAAATCGGCGATTGGGCGGTAGAAGAACTATTTAAACAATATGGCACTGATAAGTTCGATATTGTAGTACGAGATATTGCAACAGGAAAAGTCCTCTCCCTCTATGGAAATCCCGGCCAAACTCATATGATCGGCTCCCTTGCAAAAGCAGTCACCGTTTCAGCAGCTATGGAAGCTGGAGTTAAGCCAAATGATATGGTTAGTGATCAACCATTTTCAATACCTGAAGAAAGTTTCGTATCGCGAAATATCGATGGACTTGTGGCAGAAACAGGGCAAATGACTTTAAATGAAGCTTTAGAACAATCCCGCAATAATCCATTTCTTTGGCTTATTTCCCAAGTTGGTATCACTCGTTATACGGAAATGATGCAAAGACTGGGGTTAATTGATCAATCTCAACTTATTAATCTAAACGATCTCGGTCCAACAGCAACTCTCGGGACTAATCCCATAACAAACGCATTGCGCATTTCTTCAGCATTTGCCACCCTTGGCAACAACGGATTATTTTGTGGATCAACAGGAATAGAAAAAATAACGAATCAGAGTATTGGATTGCTGTATGAATCTAATATGAGAGCAATAGAACAGGTAGTCGATCCACAGATTGCTCAACAATTTATTGCAATGCTCTCAAATCCAGAACATAAATTATCAAGATTTACAGATAGTAGATACATCGTTAAAACAGGAACATCAACCAATATGAGTGATGATGAAACAGAAGGGCCGTTTAATGGCTGGACAGCTGGTTATGCATTAGTTGATCCAAGTCATCGATATCAAATCACCTGTGTTGGCTATCGTGGAGACGGTACAACGCCCCTTCTTCCTGGTGCGGGAGGAGAAAATACCGCTGGTGAAGTGTATAAAAAAATCGCAGATTATTTGTTTGATGAATATTAACCCTGATTTATCCCCCGCCCCCCCCTCCTCTTCTGCTTTTTTGCATTGCAATATAAGCAAACAAAAAGGTCAAAATACCTGCCATTCCCGCAACCGTTTTTGCTTTATTTCCTGTTTTTTCTAATGCTTCTTTACGTTCATCTCTTATGATCTCCTTCTCTTCTTTTAACATATGAACAGCTTCAATCAAATCTTGTGCGCTTTGCTCATTTACAATTCCCGCAGCCTGCAATTGTGCCATTTGCGCAGGATTTTCAACTGCTCCCACAATCACATCTTCCAAATACCCTGCTGGATCTGAGACTATTTTCTGTTGTACTGCATCTGGAATCTGAGCCTCCCCTGATACTGCTTTCGCAATACCTAAGGCAACCACCTTTACCTGATTAACTTT
>CAZLRI010000104.1:0-190 GCA_964561745.1 uncultured Pseudobdellovibrionaceae bacterium
TTTAAGACTGGATCCCTGCCGGAGTTTACCCTCGAGAGTTCTTGTCGGGGGCAGGGATGACAAACCCGTCAATTTGCAACTTATTTACGAATGAACCGATTTTTATCTACTTAAAGCAGATTCGCGCCTTAAAGCTACTCCCGATGTGACACAATATTTTGCAGCCTAGTGCGAGGGAGGGGATTTGCCT
>CAZLRI010000104.1:290-8143 GCA_964561745.1 uncultured Pseudobdellovibrionaceae bacterium
CTTTACTCCCGATGTGACACAATATTTTGCAGCCTAGTGCGAGGGAGGGGATTTGCCTGCCCGCCGGTCTTGTGGCGGGAACCCCGTAACCTATTATCCTTTACTCCCGATGTGACACAATATTTTGCAGCCTAGTGCGAGGGAGGGGATTTGAACCCCTATGAAGTTGCCCTCACTAGCTCCTGAGGCTAGCGCGTCTGCCGTTCCGCCACCCTCACACTAGTAAAAACCTGCAAAACACTATCATTAATTATTGGTTTTTACTATCAACTGACCTAAAACTCTTCAGATTCATCTTCAAATTCATTTAGTTCATCTTCATTAAAAAGAATAGCACCACAATGAGGACATGTGGACTCCTCACCAACATATTGTCCGCAATTTGGGCATGTCTCAGGGTTATCAAAATCAAAGTCCTTTATATCATTCATAGATACCTCTTCTTAGATTTTTCACTTTAACCTAATTTTGAGGATTCTAAATGCGAAATCACTACTAAATGTCAAATAAAAAAATCGGTTTTCTGTTAATACTACATATAATCATTAAATTGGCCATGTTTTACAGCTTTATATGAGTACCGGTTTTCCCCCTTAATGCTGCTAAACATTTGGGGATCGAAGTTATTATAGCTTCTTTACCCCCGTTTTTTAAAAAATTTAAACAAGCCTCTATTTTTGGTTTCATGCTTCCATCAGCAAACTCCCCATTTGCAAGATGAAGCTCCATCTCCTCTACTGTCATATTAGAGAGAGCTCTTTCACTCTTTCCCCTAAAATCAACATACGCATATTCAACTCCGGTCATGATAAGAAGGATGTCTGCATTAATTTCAGATGCAACTAGCGCGCTAGTCAGGTCCTTATCAATAACAGCCTCTACACCATAAAACTTATTATACCTATTGCGACCAATAGGAACGCCTCCGCCGCCACCTGCAATAACAATGTTCTTTTTGTCAAACAGCGTCTTAATTACATCTTTTTCAACAACATCTATTGGTTTCGGAGATGCAACCATTCTTCTCCATCCACGACCTGAATCTTCCTTTAAATTCCAGTCTTTTGCAGCCATGAGCTCTTTAGCTTCCTTTTCAGTATAAAACTGACCAATAGGTTTACTGGGCCGTTCAAATGCTTTGTCATGAACATCCACATAAACTTGAGTAACAACTGTAACCACAGATTTATTTATACCTCTTTCCCTAAGGCAATTATTCAAAACCTGTTGGATCATGTAACCCATTTCACCCTGAGTTTCTGCAACACACATATCCAAAGGAAGTGGATAAACAATCTTTGAAGCAAATTCGCTTCTTAAAATTGCACTACCAACTTGTGGTCCGTTCCCATGAGTTATCAAAATGCGCTCATACCCTTCACTTACAAGTGCAGCAACATGCTCCATGCTTTCATGTGTTGAATAAAATTGTTCTGCTACACCTCCGCCACGAAGACCTGGCTTACTTATTGCATTGCCTCCAAGCGCTATTGCTATTCCTGGTTTGTTTCCCATATTGTTTCGTCGATCGATGTGCGATGTGCGATGTGCGATGTGCGTATATTGTTTTTTGTGAAACGCCCATCACCCATCGCTAAACGCTCATCTATTTTTACATTCCTTTAGTTTTATAAAACTGGCCATGAGAATCAACCAACAATCCTCTGGCCTTATTAAATTTTTCTAAAAATTTCACGCCTTCATCAAAGCCCATGGCAAAAGCCGCATAAGCAACACCTTCTGCTAATGCTGCCTCGTTCATTATGATTACAGCTCCTTTGCAATCAGGTCTAGTGTTTTGCCCTGTCCGATGGTTTAATAAATTTACATATTTTGGATCAGTGACACTAATTGCAGAAAGCCCTGAATCTATAATGCTTAACTTTAATACATGCTGAACATCAGTTGCAAAATATTCCTGAACTTCAACCTTCCATGTTCCATTGATGGACTGCCCTGTGCCCCTAAAAACATTACCTACCTTTACCAATACATTCTCCATATTTGCTGCTTTGATCATAGTTACTATGTAATCAGCCAAAAGCCCTTCAATAAGATGATCAAAACTTACTCTAGCATTGTCTTTTCGAAGAGCTACCATAGAACTCTTATCATCAAATGATATTGAACGGTAATTATTGCCATTTGCAACAATATCAAACACTCCGTCAGTCCATTCTGAAAGTTTATATGCTGTTTTAAATGCTTCCAACACTTGCCAGCTAACCTTAACACCTTTAATATCACCTGCACTGCTATTGACTTTAGATACTTCGCTGTTTCTATCAGAAGCATCAAGTAAACCATAAACCCGTTTGACCTCATCTATGGTTATATTAAAGAGCTTTTGAATCTCTTTAGCATCAGAGGAAAGACCAACAAGAATAATAACGCCATTTAAATTGTTGATGGCAAACTTCTGCTGAAACTGTTTTATTCCGCCTTGATTATCTCCAGCATGAAGATTTTGCGCAAAAAATAAGGCAACAAAACAAAAAATGGCTATGGAACAAAAATTTCGCATTTGTTATTCTGCATCTGTTTCTTCTTCACGCATCCTCATCTTTAAATCACTTGGACCCATATCAACCGTTGGTGCTGCAGACGCATCACCTGACTCATAGTTTTGCTGCTGTATATGAAGATCCTTTGAATTAGCAAACTCCCCTTTGTTGTTAACACAAATAACCTTTGATTCAGGATGCTGTTCAATAAACGGCATTGCTCCATTATCACCTATTGTATAAAGAGCATAAGCAATGGCAGAAGATGTCATTGCTTTATCTGAAAAAACCGTAACATTTATAAAATTATCAGGCACCTCTTTCCTTGCTTTAGGATCAATAAGAGGTTTTTTAATTAAATTAGGAGTAAGCACTGCAACTGATTTATTTGAAAATGAATAAGCATAAGATCTGTGTGTATAATTAGAATTCGGATTAGGCAGATCTATAGACACAATCCACGGGGTGTAAATATCTTTACCTACATTCCTGCTTATACCATCAATGTCAACCTTTGCATTTGCAACACCACTATTAACAAGGCTTTCCATAATTCTATCAACAAGAAAAGCAGGTAAAATATGCTTTATATCAAGCCCCATATTTTTACCCTTAAAAGTCAGCGTATTTTTTGAGCTGTTAAGCTTTATCTTCCTATAATCTTTTGGAGAAAAATAACCTTTATCAGATGATGTCGTGATATCAAACCATCCATTTGTTAATGTAGCTAAATTCTTTGACTTTGAAATCAAGTCATATGTTTCGCTGCTAAGTTCAACGTTTTTATTATTATTGGAATTTATTCTGGCAATATCATTGGCCACAACATTATCCATACGACTTACATCTGCAAAAATGCCATCAATAAGAGATTTGACATATTCTTCTCTGGTTGAGTCATCAACAACAGTGATTGTAAGAAGACTGTTATTTAATAATGGGGTTGTATAAATAAACTGCCGAGTAACCGGATATGTTTCTTTAACATGAGCTACCTTCTTTGCCTTACAAAAGCCAGTACTTGAAACAAAGAACATCATCGCAACAACAACAATAAAATTAATTCTTTTTCGCATAATATCTCCTTTTTTAGTCAATAGTAAAAGTTTCTTCCCCCTTTAATGGGGGAAGTCCACCTGCCGAAAGGCGGGGGGATAGGGGTAAATTAGTTTATTATGCCCCTCCCTAACCCTACCCCCTCCAAAGGCGGGCAGACACAAGTGGAAGGGAATGTTAATCAACCAACACCTTTTTCAAATACCTTCCTGTATATGATTTATTATTTCCCGCAAGGTCTTCAGGGGTGCCGGTTGCTATAATCTCGCCCCCCTTATCCCCTCCTTCAGGTCCAAGATCTATACAATAATCTGCTGACTTAATCACGTCAAGATTATGCTCAATAATAATAATTGTATTTCCTTTATTAGCAAGCCTTCCTAACACATTAATCAATTTAAGAACATCATCAAAATGAAGCCCGGTTGTTGGCTCATCTAATATATAAAGAGTTCTGCCTGTATCATAACGTGAGAGCTCTTTGGAAAGCTTTATTCTTTGAGCTTCCCCACCTGACAATGTGGTTGCTGACTGACCAAGCTGTATATAATCCAAACCAACGTCTAATAAGGTTTCAAACTTATGCCTAATCGAAGGTTGATTTTCAAAAAAGGAATAAGCCTCTCTAACAGTCATGGAAAGAATATCTGCAATTGAAGAACCCTTATATTCTATTTCCAGCGTTTCTCTGTTAAACCGCTTTCCTTGGCAAACCTCACACTCAACATAAACATCCGACATAAAATGCATTTCAATTCTGATAAGCCCGTCTCCTTCACATGCTTCGCACCTTCCACCTTTTACATTAAATGAAAAACGACCGGGTTTATATCCTCTTGTCTTTGCCTGCGGAACCTGCGCAAAAAGTTCGCGAATAAGGGAAAAAACACCTGTATATGTGCTTGGATTAGAACGCGGGGTCCTTCCAATAGGTGACTGGTCTATGCTAATAACTTTATCCAGCTTATTTGCTCCGATTATATCATCCATTTTACCTGCATGTTGCTTTGAATGATAAAGCCTCTGCATTAATCCGCGACATAAAGTCTCATTGATAAGAGTTGATTTTCCCGAACCTGAAACACCGGTAACACAAGTTATCACGCCCAAAGGAATCTCAACATTAAGATTTTTCAGATTATGCTCATGTGCATTTTTAATGATTATTTTATCCTTAGATACCCTTCTCTTCTTTGAAGTTTCCAAAACCTTTTTTCCTGAAAGATATAAACCTGTTAATGATTTCAGGTTTTTCATTATCTGAGCTGGAGTGCCAATTGCAACAATATGCCCACCTTTAACACCTGCGCCCGGTCCTAAATCAATTACATAATCTGCTGCCAGAATAGTGTCTTTATCATGTTCCACTACTAAAACAGTATTACCAAGGTCTCTCAGCTTTACTAATGTCTTTAACAAACGATCATTATCTCTTTGATGCAAACCTATTGATGGTTCATCAAGCACATATAATACACCTGTGAGAGCAGAACCTATTTGGGTTGCAAGCCTGATACGCTGGTCTTCACCTCCAGCAAGAGTTGCTGAAGCTCTTTCAAGTGTTAAGTAATCCAGCCCAACATCCACCAAAAATCCCAATCTTTCTTTAATCTCCTTTAAAATTCTTGAGGCAATCATTTCCTCTTTTTTAGTCAGAGTGAGTGAACTAAAAAAAGCCAATGCATCTTTGATAGATAAATGGGTAACCTCTGCGATATTTTTTTGCTGAATAAGGACAGACAAGCTCTCTGTTTTTAATCTAGCGCCTTTACAAGTTGGGCATTCCCTGAAATTCATGTACCGTTCTATATCTTCTCTTACATGAGAAGAACCGGTCTCCTTCCACTTTCTTTCAAGCTGAGGAATAACTCCATCAAAAACAGTATGATAGTAATGCCTTCTATCTCCTTCTTCATAAAAGAATTTTATCTTTTCCGAACCAGATCCGTTTAAAATAATTTCAGCTATATTTTCAGGAAGATCAGAAAATGGCGTGTAAATATCAAAACCATAGTGCTTTGCCAAAGCCTCACAAACATCTATATAATGAGTTGATGTCTTTGAATGCCAAGCTGCTATTGCACCTTCGCGAAGTGAAAGTTTTTTATTTGGAATAATAAGATCAGGATCAAAGTAACGCCTTGTACCCAAACCATCGCAATCAGGGCACGCACCCTTTGGGCTGTTAAAGCTGAATATCTGAGGAGTTATTTCAGGATAAGAAATCTGGCAAAAAACACAGGCATGTTTTTCAGAAAGAAGTATCGGCTCTCCATGTCCCTCAACTTTTACAAGACCTTCGCCATATCTCAAAGCTGTCTCAAGTGAATCAGCAAGTCTGGTTTTTATTCCATCCTTTACAACAAGCCGGTCAACAATAAGGTCAATATCATGTTTTTTCTTTTTATCGATCTTAATTGATTCACTTAATTCAAATATTGTTCCATCCACACGCACACGAAGAAATCCATGTTTGGCAAGATTCTTAAGCTCCTTTACATACTCCCCTTTTCTGCCGCGGACAATCGGGGCAAAAAGAGTTATCTTAGAATCTTTTGGAAGATCCATTATTCTATCTGTCATTTGAGAAATTGTTTGAGCTGATATCGGCTTCCCACATTTAAAACAATGCGGGCGACCGATTCTTGCAAAAAGCAGGCGCAAATAATCATATATCTCAGTTGATGTTCCAACTGTTGATCTGGGGTTTCTGGAAGTTGTGCGCTGCTCAATAGAAATAGAAGGAGATAAGCCTTCAATAGAATCGACATCTGGCTTATCCATCTGCTCTAAGAACTGCCTTGCATAAGCAGATAATGATTCAACATATCTGCGCTGACCTTCTGCATAAATTGTATCAAAAGCAAGGCTTGATTTACCAGAACCAGATAAACCTGTAACAACAACAAATTTCTCTCTCGGAATACTGACATCAATATTCTTTAGATTATGAGTTCTTGCACCTTTTATTATGATATCTCCAACCGGCATAATTTGGCTTTGTAACCTGCAAATAGATGATTTGCAATTGAAATTGATTTTAAGTAAAATTCTTTGTCATTCTCGGACTTGTTGTTTGTCATCCTCGGACTTGATCCGAGGATCCAGTTTTTTCAACCCTTCTGGATTCTTGGTGCTCAAGCACGAGAATGACAAAAGAGCGCAGAGAATAACAAGGAGAATGGATCGGCAAACAACAAATAATCCTTACACAATTTTTATAGGTACTTTTGGAGAGAAGGCTAATTATGAGCATCTTTAATTTAAAATCAAACAACACAAACATAAAAACAGAGGTCATGGCTGGAATTACAACATTCATGACAATGGCATATATTATATTTGTTCAGCCACAGGTTTTAGGAGCAGCTGGCATGGATCCGGGATCAGTGATGGTCGTAACATGCATATCTGCTGCTATTGGATCTCTTATCATGGGACTTCTTGCAAATTATCCGATTGGAGTTGCTCCGGGAATGGGAGAAAATTTCTTTTTCACATACACATTGGTTATAGCATTAGGACATTCATGGGAAAAAGCCTTAGCAATAGTTTTTGTTTCAGGAGTTGTATTTATCATACTAACAATATTTAAAATACGGGAGATGGTTATCAAGGCAATCCCTGATTGTCTTAAATATGGGATAGCTGTTGGCATAGGAATCTTTATCGCTTTAATAGGCATGCATGAAACCGGCTTGGTTATTGCAAATCCCGGAGGTTTAGTAAAACTTGGGAAACTAAATGAGCCAGCTGTCCTGCTTGGTATATTCGGTCTAATCATAACATCCATACTTCTGGTAAAAAATATTAAAGGTTCTATCCTTATTGGAATTTTTCTAACTGCTGTTCTTGGAATTGCGCTTGGAATACTTAAATATCAGGGAGTGGTTGCACTTCCACCCAGCATTGCACCAACCTTTCTGAAAATGGATTTAAAAGGCATAATGCATATAACTTATATTGTCCCTATCATCATATTTTTGTATATGGCTTTGTTTGACACAGTTGGAACGTTGATAGGTGTTACATCTCAAGCAGGATTTATGAAAGACGGGAAAATACCAAGGGCATCCAAAGCACTTATGGCTGATGCAACAGCAACAACAATTGGAGCAGCGCTTGGAACATCAACAACCCTTGCTTATATTGAATCAATAGCAGGTGTGAAAGTCGGGGGCAAAACCGGTTTGACTGCAGTGGTAATTGCTATCTTATTTGCATTCTCAATATTCTTTAATATGTGGGCTTTAATTTTCTGATCCGTCCAGTGATATTGTGGTCGTATAGCCA
>CAZLRI010000105.1:0-8047 GCA_964561745.1 uncultured Pseudobdellovibrionaceae bacterium
TATGGTAATATAATGCAGTTTGATGCAGAATAATTTTTAAAATCATGGGCAAACTAAAAGATAAATTAAGGAAAAAACAGTTAAGCATTGGTTCATGGATGAGCCTTGGAGATACTTCAATTGCTGAAATCATGGCAAAAGCCGGATTTGACTGGCTGGTCATTGATATGGAACACTCTGCAATTAGCACTGAACAATGCCAGGAACTTATAAGGATTGTTGATTTATGCGGATCATCACCCCTTGTTCGTATTGGTGAAAATAATCCCCTTTTAATCAAAAGGGCAATGGATGCGGGTGCGCATGGGATTATAGTGCCGATGGTTAATTCGCGAAAAGACGCTGAAAATGCTGTTTCAGCACTTAAATATCCGCCTAGTGGAACGCGCGGCGTCGGCTTGTCGCGTGCACAAGGGTATGGAACATCTTTTAATAAATATAAGAAATGGCTTGAGGAAGAAAGCATTATTATTGTTCAAATTGAACATATTCGGGCTGTAGAAAATATTGAGGAGATAGCGGCAGTTGAAGGGATTGATGCCTTTATCGTAGGCCCTTATGATCTTTCAGGATCATTGGGTATTCCTGGAAATTTTGAAGATAAGAAGATGCGCAGAGCGCTTGAAAAGATAAAACGGATAACCGTTAAAACTGACATTTCTGCAGGATATCATGTTGTTCCTCCTAAACCGGATATGGTACAGGAAAAAATAAGGGAAGGGTATACTTTTATAGCGTATAGCGTGGATTTTCTTTTTATAGGGGAAGGATGCCGTAGCGGGCTGATGGAGATACAATCTTCCCAAAAGGCGCATACAAAGAAGGGGAAGTAGGATAAAGTTCTTTTCAGGGTAGTTTTAAAATTGGAGATATTTTGAAAGAGGCAAAGATAAATAAAAAGCTGAAGGTAGCTATTGCGGGATACGGAAAGATGGGCAAAATCAGGGCTGCATGCATAGAGAATCATCCTGATTTGGAACTTGTCGCAATTTGCGAAATCAATTCTCAGAATAATTCAGTCAATGTGCCGGTTTGTCATGATTACAAATCACTTTTGGAATACTCACCGGATATTGTTTTTGCATGCACTCCCAATAAATACCTTCCAGAAATTGTTAGCTACTTCTTGAATAATAGAGTGCACATTTTTTGTGAAAAGCCGCCTGGAAGGAACAAGAAAGATGTTGAAATGATGCTTAAAGCTGAAAAGGACAATCTTGGCATTAAATTAAAGTTTGGTTTTAATCATCGGTATCATCAGGCAGTGCTTGACGCTAAATCTATAATCGATCAAGGGCGATTGGGTAAAATCTTGTGGATGAGAGGTATTTATGGTAAGGCAGGAGGTAATAAATACGAAAATGCATGGAGAAATAATAGGGAAATATCAGGAGGCGGGATTTTGATAGATCAGGGAATTCACATGGTTGATTTGTTCAGACTTTTCTGCGGTGAATTCGATGAGATAAAGTCTTTTATAAACCAATCGTACTGGCCGGTAGAAGTAGAAGACAACACCTTTGCCCTTCTTAGAAATAAAGAGGGACAGGTAGCAATGCTGCATTCTTCTGCCACTCAATGGAATCATAAGTTTCTATTAGATATATACATGGAAAAAGGATATGTTACTATATACGGAATTCTATCTTCCACGAGAACGTATGGAATGGAAACTTTAAAAATCGCAAGATGTGTCTATGATGAAGACGGGTATCCTTTGCCAAATCCGGATGAGGCCATAACTTATTATGAAGATGACCATTCATGGAAAATGGAAATTGATGAATTCGTGTCCTGTATTTTAAATGATGTGCCTGTCAAGGTAGGCACATGTTTTGATGCCTACAAAACAATGCTGCTAATCGAAAAAATATATGCTGCTGATAAAAAATGGAAGTGGTCGGAAGCCTTACAGGGGAGTGAACATCTATGAGAAAAGTAGTGCTGTTAAATGACCTCGTCACATCAGATATTACCTATGGCTTTTTATATGAGGAATATAACAGGCTTTTGGAAATGGATATTGCGGCATATTTTTTAGAGCCGTCAGCCCTTGTAGATGTTGCCTGTCCGGGATGTGGGAAAAAAAACAATAAAGATATTTATAAAAAAATGGGGCTTAATTTCAAAATATGTTCTCAGTGCGGGACTTATTATGTCTGTCCCAGGCCTGACCCTGCGTCATTAGAAAAGTTTTACAGGTATTCAAACGCATGCAGGTTTTGGCGTAAGGAGAGTCTTAACCTGCCAGAGTCAAAGTTGAACAGTCTGCACAGTCCAAAGATAAATTGGATATTAGAACTTATTGATGAGTTTTTTCACGATGTGTCACACCTTATGGACTTTGAAACTAAATACCCTTTTTTTATAAAACAGATTCATCTGCAAAAAGTATTCAAATCTATTATCACCTTTAACCCTAAAGTATATGAACAAATCTCACTCCTATCTGATGACGTTGTGAAGGCGTTTAATATCGACAGCTATCTTGGTAAAATAAGCATATTAACCTCTTTCGAGAGCGTTGAAAGGATGTTCGATCCTAATGAGCTTTTTTCTATAGCAAGCAAGTGCTGTCAGCCCGGCGGATTATTGTTGATAACTACAGCCACTTGCAGCGGATTTGAATTTCAGGTTTTGGGTGAAAATGCTCCTAACATTAATCCTATAAACCGGATGAATCTTTTGTCTTTAGAAGCGTTAAAAAATCGGGTTGAGGATGCTGGATTTGAAATTATTGAATTGAGCACACCTGGAAGGCTTGACGTTGAAGTTGTGCGGAGGAAGGTCAACGAAACCACCGATATTCAGATCCATCCGTTCTGGAAATATATCTTTAAATTCCGAAATGAAGAAACTTGGCAGAGCCTACAGAAATTTCTCCAGTTAAACCGTCTGAGTTCCCACGTCAGGATTGCCGCACGCAAAAAGGAAATTAATTTTTCAGATGTATAGACATTAATAACACTCTAAAGGAATATTTACAATGGCCGAAACTATAAAGAAAAGAAAAAAAATAGCAACCGAGGCGGAATATACCGTTAATCCTCTCTTTCCCTCGGAAATTTTTATTGATCTCACTTCTTTCTGTAATCACTCATGCATTTTTTGTTCGAATTCAAGAGTAAAAAATAAACGCACCATGCCGCGGGGTTTGGTAAAAAAGGTTTTACGTGAAGCATACAAAAATGGGACAAGAGATATAGGGCTTTATGCAACAGGCGAGCCTTTTCTTGTTAAGAATCTGGACGAATATGTGGCTGAAGCAAAACAAATCGGGTATGAATATATTTTTATCACGACAAACGGGGCTCTTGCTATGCCAGAGCGTGTAAAACCTGTTTTGGATGCAGGACTGAGCAGTATCAAATTCTCAATAAGTGCAGGTACAAAGGAAACCTATAAAAAAATTCACGGTAAAGATGATTTTGACATGGTGCTTCAAAATTTAAAGTGGATTGCTGAATATCGCATGAGTTCAAGGTTGGATTATCGAATCTATGTAACTATGGTATACACCGATATGACAAGGCACGAAAGTAATATTTTGCAGGAATTGGTTGCGCCTTACATAGATGAATGGGATCCACATCTTCTTACTAATCAATGTGGAAATAAGGAAGATAACAATGAACTTGGAGAAATTGAAAAATTTAATATTCGGGGGCGAACAAAGTCTAAGATTTGTTTCCAGCCTTTTAAAAGCTTTACAGTTACACCTGAGGGGTATATTTCCGCCTGTGTGCTTGATTACCAAAAATTATTGATTGTCGGGGATCTGAACAGGTCAACATTGCAAGAGGTTTGGACAAGTGATGTATATGCCGGGTTTAGAAAACATCATTTAGACGGAAGTATAAAAGGTTTGATTTGCTATAACTGTATTAATAATACCCATGAAAAGGTAACACCCCTGCTGCCAGAATATGCAGACCCTTTAAGTGATAAGAGGAATGAATAACAGATGGTAAGTCTCACCGTTATGAAGCGACATTGGGGGATACATCAATGTCCATGAATTTTAATATAATTGATTTCTAATTACATGCATACTTTGAATTCTTGTTTTGAGAAGTTTGACGTTAGTAATAACAAAAGATTTTTAGGAGGTGTCCATGAAAAATCACTTTAAACCGCATATTGAGAATTTAGTCCGGTATCAGACCTCTCTGGGGCGTGACTTGGATAACGGATTACGCCTTGACCGGAATGAACGAATTTCAAATTTTTCTGCTGAAGTGCTATCCGATATTTTTAGCAAGTTTAAGCCGTATTCCTTAAGCGCTTCGCCCGAAACTGATATGCTCTATCAGAAAATTGCAATGAGTTTAGGCGTTCAAAGAGAAAAAATTTATGTTACCTGCGGTATTACCGAGGGCATCAGAATTTTGTTCGAAACATTGACACATCCTTGTGAGAATGTTGTGATACTTGATCCAACCTATCCTATGTATTCAATTTATTCAAGGCTGTATCAAACCGAGCACAGAAAGTTTGGCTTTAAAGAAGACCTTAGCCCTGACTGGAATAGTTTATATCAGGGGCTTAATGAGCAAACTGCAATGGTAATGATTCCCAATCCCAATTTGCCGATTGAAAGCATGTTGAGTATTGATGAGGTTCGGCGCATAGCAGATAAATGCAAGGAGCATAGGGCAGTTTTGGTAATTGATGAGGCATACCATTATTTTGGAGCTCCAACCGTGCTTGGGCTGCTTAATGAATACGATAATCTGGTTGTAATGCGTACATTTTCAAAAGCCTATGGACTTGCCGGGTTGCGAATAGGTTTTATGGTAAGCACTCCTGAAAATATCGAGTATTTGTCAAAGACAAGATCCTTGGCTGAATCTAATACGCTCTCTATGGGTATTGCTGTATATATGTTAGATCATCCTGAATTAATGCAAAGACATGTAAAAGAAGTTAAAGAAGGCAGTCAATACCTTCAAGGGGAGTTAACTAAATTAGGACTACGTTGGTTTGGCGGGAATGTTACAAATGGTATTTTGATTTTCCTAAATAATGAAAACGAAACAAAAGATTTAAGTTCGTATTTAAAAGAAAGAAAAATTTATATAAGAGGAGCTTTTGAGTTTCCATACAATGTCTGTGTTCGTATAAGTATCGGGCCCAAGGAAATAATGGCGAAATTTATTGAATCATTGAAAAATTGGCTGGTACAGAGAAATAAGTAAGGGTGATTACTTTACATCCGTTTGATAATAAGTATCTAATCGATATGCTGGACTTGCTTGAAAGGTCTGATTCGACTAATCGTTCTGTAGATACATGGCACGGGAACAATATGACTGCTGTTATGGCATTTGATGATGATAAGCTTATAGGTGTGCTTCCGCTCGAAAAACGTTCATTTTCTCTCGGAAAAAATAGATTCCTCTATATGCTCTGGATTAGCGGGGCACATGTCGAGTCCGGATACAGAAGCAGGGGGATCGGAACAGCCATGGATCAAAAAATCCGCGAATATTTCTTTCCAGAGTATAAGGCAGCATTTGTTTATCGCGGAGACGAAACAAGTCCTGCGTATAAATGGTATAAAAAATTGGGTTACAACGAACTTTTGACAGTTCTGTCTTTTAAAAAAGAGACAAAACGGCCTGAAGCAACAACCGAATATGTATTGTTAGAAAACGAACAAAATATAAAACAGTGGGAAGATAAACTCTATAACTGTTTTAATTGCCACTCAGGATCCTATGGGGGTTTTTCCAAGCGGCATAGTCAGTTTTGGTCAGACAAGATTAAGACGCATTACTATAAAGCGTTCTACGATTATAGCATTTTAGTTCTGAACTATCAGAACGAAATATTGGGGTATGCATTTCTCGGCCGGACTTCAATGAAGGATGGTGTCCAGAGAATAGATATTCTTGAGTTTATTAGTCCGGAGAATTCTGTTAAGGATTCCCTTTATAATGCAATAATGGATTTTGCTTGCAGGCGTAATGTAAATGAGGTTCGCATACAACTTTCTGTCCAGGACCCTAATTTGCAATGGGTAAAGTCCTTAGGTTTTGTTAATCGTTGGAGATTGAACATTATGGGAAAACTTATAGATCCTCTCAATTACATGAGGGATTGCTTATCTGAAAAAATAGATTTAGAAATTGACTGTCAATTTATCATTCAAACGCCTTCTCTCGGAGAACATTCCATCGGCACTGGTAAAAATACTGTAAAATTATTTGCCCATGACAGCGTGCTAAATGAAATTCTGCTTTGCCGGTGCAATATCGCTAATGCCGTAGAAGAAGGGAGGCTTATAATCGTTGATGGGATTGACAAAAATCTCTATATTCTTGAGGAGCAATTCCCCTTTAATAAATGGCGCTATTTTCAAATAGATTATATATAGGAAACAGAAGATGATATCTCCAGATGCAACAGCAGCGCTATGAAGGTTATTGCCATAATACCGGCAAGAATGGGAAGCACCCGCTTTCCTGGAAAACCATTAGCTAAAATTCATGGTTATTCTATGATTGAGCATGTCTATCGGCGTGTGCTGCGTTCAAAACTGATTGATGACTTATATGTAGCTACCTGTGATGCTGAGATTGCCGATGAAATAATGAGATGTGGAGGCAAGGTAATTATGACATCTCCATCACATGTACGAGGTACAGACCGTGTTGCAGAGGCAGCACAGAAGATTAAAGCTGATATTGTTATCAATGTGCAGGGTGATGAGCCGATGGTTGATCCAGCAATGCTGGATGGAGCAATTGCCTTTATGAAAAAGAGAAAGGATATTAGGTGTTTAAACTTAGTTGCGCCCATTAAAGATTGGAGTTTTTTTGTGAGCAAGGATGTTGTGAAGGTTACATTGGACAAAGATAATAAAATTCTATATTTTTCACGCCAGCCGATTCCTAACTGTGGACAGCAAAATTTCAGGAACGCATTTAAGCAGATTGGTATTTATCTTGTCTATAGAGAGCTTTTATTGAAATTTTCAAGATGGGCTGAAACTCCGTTAGAGAAGACAGAAAAGGTAGATATGCTGAGATTCCTTGAAAATGGTTCTCCAATCTATGCATACATTTCAAAAGACATGATAGGGGTTGATACGCCCCAAGATTTATCTTTAGCTGAACAAATGTTATTGGAAGACCCATTATACCAGCAACTTTTCATCAGTTGACTGCGATTATATTGAAATATGAAGGTAATTTTTAGACAAAATATCCCTGACGATATAAATAAACCATTTGGGATTTATCAATATGATGAAGTCGCCGCACAAAACCAATATTATATTGATATAAGAGGAATTGTAAGAGAAAATAGTTGGAATTGGCTGGATGAAGTTCAGGCATCTTATTCTGATGTATCAAAAGGATTTCTAAGATATACTCGCTTGTGGTGGTTGACAGGCATGTCAAGGTTGGACGTCAGACCGTGGTGGCAGGAGAGCCTTGTAAAACCTCTTCTTTATGCTAAGGCGGTTTTAGAATGGATAAGGCTGACCCCAGATGTTAAGGAAATTATGCTGGTCGGGTGTGATCCAATGGTTGCTGCCTATCTGAAGGAGTTTGATGAAGAATTAATCTTAGAAGGGAAAAGAAAAGTGCCCAAATATTTATATATTTTTTTTCAGGCAATAAAACATTCCGTATTAGCTTTGATAAAAATACTTATGGAGGCATATCGTATAGGCAAACACCATATGTTTAAACGTTCTGTAAATATAGAGTTCAGTACAATTGTTTTATATGAATTAGTCCCAGGTTTATCGGTTACTTCAGGATACAAATATTTCTATGGCTCTTTATTTGATTCAGTGAAAGATATGGAAACAGAGTCCATAGGGTACTGTTGTATTGAATATACAGGCTCCAATATTAAGCGGGACAGAGCAGAACTTACGAAAAGCAATTCGGTTTTTTTTCTTTTTGACAGCATGAGTGTGTCAGATTTGGCTGTTAGCATTCTCAAAAATATTTATATTATTTTAGTGACATCAATTGTTGCATTTACTAAAATACGATGTCCCATTAGTGGAAGTTTATCATTGCGGTTT
>CAZLRI010000106.1:0-8026 GCA_964561745.1 uncultured Pseudobdellovibrionaceae bacterium
TGCTCAGTTGCTATCCAGCAATTTTTTTTCCTAAAGAATATGAATTTGGTTCACTGTCAAATCCTTATAATGAATATAGGGATAAGGCAATAGAAACACTTATAGGGTGCTTAAAGTTTGCAAAAGACAAGGGTCTTCACCACGCAGGCATATGGCCAGGCAGTGATGGTTACCTTTATTCATTGGGTACTGTTTATTATGAGATGTGGGACAGATTTGAAGATGCGGTAGCTCAAGCTATGGATGAAGTTCCGGGAGTAGTAGTTGCAGTAGAGCCAAAGCCATATGAACCTGCGCCCAATAATATTTACAGGACAACAGTTGATGGGTTGCTTGCATGCTGTGATATAGAAAAAAGACTTAAATCAAAACAAAATATAAATCTTTTAAAGCAAGGACACACTTTACTTGGAATGCAGCCTGAGATAGGACACATTAGGATGGGATTTGAAGACTCCCCATATGCATTTTGCAGAGCAATGAGGCAGGGTAGGCTGTTTCATACTCATTGGAATAGTCAACCTTTAGGAAATTATGACCAGGATTTAAATATAGGAGTTGTTGAATGGCAACAGGCTGAAGCAGCACTATATGCTTTAAAGATGCGGGGTTACAGGGAATACTTTGGAATTGACATTAATCCTGAGAGAATGCCAGCTGAAAAGGCTGTTGAGCTGAACTGCCTGGCTTTAAATATTATGAATGATAGGATTAATAGTCTTCCTCATGAAGAAATAATAGAATCATATTTTGATCCTGAAAATCACAGGGGAGATATTGAGCTAATACTGACAAAAACTATGGAATAATATAAGTTTTAGTTATTTTGATAAGCTTGATTGGAGGTAATCAATGTCTGATAACAAAATAAAGGTTGCGGTGATTGGCCTTGGTTTTGGTGCAGACTTTATTCCAATTTATCAAAATCATCCTGATTGTGAACTGTATGCAATATGTCGAAGAGATGAGAAAAAATTGAATGAATGTGGAGATAAATATGGTGTTGAGCGGAGGTTCACTAATTATAAAGATATATTAGCAATAGATGAAGTTGATGCTATTCATATTGTAACACCAGTTCCCAGTCATGCTGAATTAACTTTAAATTCACTTAAGGCTGGTAAACATGTTGCATGTACTGTTCCAATGGCTACCACAATTGATGACTGCATGGAAATAGTTAAAACAAGAAGAAAAGCAGGCAAAGTTTATATGATGATGGAAACCTCTGTTTATACTAAAGAATTTCTTTATGTTAAAAATCTTGTTGATACAGGTAAACTGGGAAAAATTCAATTCATGCGGGGTTCACATCAGCAGGATATGGAAGAGTGGGGTGGACCATGGCCTGGCTTTCCTCCCATGCATTATGCTACACATGCTGTTAGTCCTTGTGCAGCTCTTGCTAAAGCTGATATAGAATCGGTATTTTGTTTTGGCTCGGGAAAAATACGGGAAGAATATGTAAAAAGATATAACTCTCCTTTTGCAATTGAAACAACTCTTATAAAATTTAGAGATTCTGATTTAGCAGCTGAGGTCACCAGGTCTCTTTACGATACAGTCCGTCAATATATTGAAAGCTTTGATGTATATGGAGACAGACTTTCATTTGAGTGGAATAAGTTAAGTAATGAGGACCCTATATTATTTACTGGTAAAGAAGATTTTAAAAGGGTAAAAATACCTGATACAGGCAGTATGCTGCCAGAGGAAATTGCTAAATTTACAAGGGCTGAAGAAGTATTAGATGAGGAAGAAAAAGAACATCTTTCTTTTGTACAGGGTTCAGGGCACGGTGGCTCTCATCCACACTTGGTTCATGAATTTATAAGAGCAATTGTTGAAAAAAGGGATTCGGCGATAGATGCTGAAACTGCGGCAAATTGGACATGCACTGGCATATGCGCACACCAGTCAGCTATGCAAGGAGGAAAGAGAATATATTTACCAGATTTTTACAATATTTAATAAAAAAATATAAACTATATTTATAGTAATGACTGCAAAGCTATCCCAGATGACTTATAGCATAAGCTGTTTGGGATAGTAATGTTTTATAGAGCTAATTTAAAGGGTTAATTTAAAATGAGCCTACTTGGAATAGACATAGGAACAACAGGGTGTAAAGCAGCTGTATTTGACAGATACGGAGAAGTACTATCATCAGAGTATAAGGAGCATCCGTTAATTCATCCAGAAGAAGGCTGGGTGGAAATAGACCCCCACCTTATCTGGAGTAATATAAAAAATCTTATAAAAAAGCAAACCTAAAGATAAAAAAAGATAAAGTTAAAGCATTTAGTATTTCCTGCCAGGGTGAGGCAACAGTTCCAGTAGGAAGAGATGGAGAGGCTTTATATAATGCAGTAGTTACATTTGATAGTAGGACAAAAGAGCAGTATGAATTCTGGAAGAGAACACTTGGGGAGAAAAAGATATTTGAAATTACCGGAATGCCTCTTCATCCAATGTATTCCATAAATAAAATAATGTGGATAAAGCAAAACTTAAAGAACATATATAAAAAAACATACAAATTTTTATGTTTTGAAGATTATATATTTTCAAAGTTTGGTCTTGTCCCAACTATAGATTATTCCCTGGCAGCAAGAACAATGGCATTTGATATAACATGTAAAAAGTGGTCTGAGGAGATACTAAAAAATGCGAAGGTAAGTATTGATTTACTTTCAGAAGTTAAACCCTCAGCAGAAATTGTTGGAGAGATAAGTCCTGCTATTTCAGATGAACTTGGACTGGAAAAAGGTGTACCTGGAGTAACAGGCGGCCATGATCAGGCATGTGGAGCATTTGGAGCTGGTATTACTGAAGAAGGTACTGCAATGAATGCAACTGGCACTTCAGATGTAATAACTCAAGTTCTTGATAAGGTTTTAATTAATGAGAAGATGTTAAATAATAATTATCCTTGCTATCCATATGTAATCGGGGATAAATATATGACCATAACGTTTAATCTAACAGGCGGTCTTCTTCTTAGGTGGTATAGGGATAATTTTTGTTATGAAGAAAAAGTAGTTGCAGAAAGAGAAGGCAAAAATATTTATAATGTAATAACCAGCAGTATGAATCCCAGACCAGTAAATATCTTTATACTCCCTCACTTTGTTGGAAGTGGGACTCCTTATCTTGATTCAAATTCAAAAGGTGCAGTTTTAGGACTTGATCTGGAAACAAATAAAGCAAAAATAGCCAGGGCGATACTGGAAAGCAATACTTATGATTTAAAGCTAAACTTAGAAAAATTAGAAGAATCAGGAATTACTGTAGACAAAATAATTGCAATAGGTGGTGGTGCAAGATCACCTAAATGGTTAAAGATTAAATCAGATATATTGGATAAAAAGATAGTAACTTTAAAAAATCCAGAGGCTGCAAGTCTTGGAGCAGCACTACTTGCTGGAGTAGCAATTGGGGAATACAAATCTTGCGAAGATGCAGTAGAAAATGCTGTAAAAGAGGACAGAGTATTTAGTCCAGATGAAGATAGCAATATGCAATATAACAAAAGGTATATGATCTATAAGGACATATATAGTAAAAATAGAGAGCTACTGCACAGGATTAGTGAATTAGATTAGTAAAATATTATTTATGCCTGGATTATTAAAATTATTTAAGGAGTAAAAAGATGCAAAAATTACCATGGAAAATTTCAGCAGGATTATGGTTTATTGAAAGCAGGGGAGGTGATAGATTTACCTCACAGTTTAAAGAAGGAGTACCAGTTGAGGAAAGAATAAAACTGCTTGGGGACTCTCAGTTAGTTGACGGAATAGAGTTGCATTTGCCATATGAAGTAACTGAAGATACCTTTGATAAAATAAGGAATATAGTTAAAGACTTTAATTTGAAAATTCTTGTAGTAACACCAGGTCTTTTTAATGAAATGGAGTTCAAGAACGGTGCACTTAGTTCTCCTCACAGGAAAACAAGAAAAAAAGCACTAAAAAGAATAATAGCTGCGATGGAGATGAATGAGGAATTAAAAAAGAATGATGAAGGTGGGCAGTTTGCTATATTCTGGGCAGCTGCAGATGGGACAACTTATCCCTTTGATTCCAATCATATTGAAAAAAGGAAATTAATCAAGGAAGGACTGTTGGAATGTCTGAGGTCAACTAAAGGAAATATTGTAATAGAGCATAAACCATCTGACCCGGCTGCAAAGACCTATTTTGGTACAACAGGAGAGGCAATTCTTTTGGTAAGAGATTTAAGAAAAGAATTAGGTGACAGTACAAGAGTTGGTATAAATCCAGAAATGGCACACCTGCTTATGGCAGATGCTTCACTGGGTTATGACATAAGTTACTTACTGGAGGAAAATATGCTTTTTCATACTCACTGGAATACCTGTAGAAGAAGAGGTGCAGACACTGATATGATGGTAGGAACTGATAATTTTTTTGAAACTATGGAAGTATTTTACTGGTTGAAAAGATTTAATTATAACAGATGGTGTGGGTTGGACCTCATGCCGAAAAATGAAGATAGTATAGAAGCTTGTAGAGTTTCAATAAATGCAATGATAATAATGTATAATAAAATGCTTGAGTTATATGATAAAATAACTGACTTTATAGATTCTGAGAGAGAAGATGTAACAGAGATATTTAAGCTTATTTTTAAGATTTAGTAAAATAAAAAAAATTAAAGCATGACAATTGCCGAAGTTTATTTTTTGCTTAATAGAGATATATGTATATAGGTATATGGCTGGTAATTTTTAGATTTTATTAAGCTGAATAAATTCAAATCAATTAGAAGGGTTAATAAAGCAGGAGGATAAAAATATGGATTATCTACTTGGCCTTGACATAGGGACAACTTCAACAAGAGCAATAATAATTGATGAGGATGGAAAGCTGGTAGCATCAAGTATAAAAGACTATCCTCTTATTACCCCAAAACCAGGCTGGGCAGAACAAAATCCAGAAGATTGGTGGAACGCAACTGTCTATACTATAAAAGATACAATTGAAAGCTCAAATATCTCTCCAAAAGATATATCTTGTGTAGGTCTCTCAGGACAGATGCATGGAAGTGTCTTTTTAGACAAAGAAGGAAAGGTAATAAGACCAGCAATACTCTGGTGTGATCAAAGAACACAGGCTCAGTGCGACAAAATATATAAAATATTTGGTTATGATGATTTTATAAAATTGTCATATAACAAAGCTCTTCCAGGATTTACTGCTCCTAAGATACTATGGTTAAGGGAAGTAGAGCCAGAAAGTTACAAAAAGGTATCCCAGATACTTCTTCCTAAAGATTATATAAGATACAGACTATCAGGAAAATACGCAACTGAGGTATCAGATGCATCAGGTACAATTCTTATGGATATTACTTCTAGAAATTGGTCAGATGAAATACTGGATGGACTAAAAATTAGTAAAGACTTACTTCCTCAGGTTTATGAATCTGCAGAGGTAACATCATATGTAAACTACTCTGCCTCATCTGTTACAGGGCTACTCGAAGGTACACCTATTGTAGGAGGGGCAAGTGATAATGCAGCAGGAGCAGTAGGTTCAGGTATTGTAAAAGAAAGACTCCTGTCAGATTCTATTGGAACTAGTGGAGTTGTATTTGCATGCACAAGCAAGCCACTGTATGACAGGTTGGGAAGAGTTCACTCATTCTGTCATGCCCTGCCACATATGTGGCATCTAACAGGTGTTACACTTTCTGCAGCAGGATCTCTAAAATGGTACTACGACAGATTTGGTCCAAGTAAAAATATTGTAGATACTTATCCTGATATAAAAGGTTATAATCTACTAAACAAGCAGGCAGAAAATGTATCCCCAGCCTCAGATGGACTTATATTTTTGCCGTATCTATCAGGTGAGAGAACACCACACGGTGATCCTTATGCAAGAGGTGTATTTTTTGGTCTGTCTTATATACATGGACAGGACCATTTTGTTAGATCAATTATGGAAGGAGTAGCATTTAGCCAGCTTGATTGTCTATCTCTTATGAAAGAAGTAGGCATAACATCAGACAAAGTAGTACTGTTTGGAGGAGGCGCAAAAAGTAAGGTATGGAGGCAGATAATTTCAGATGTAATGGACACAAAAATCGTAACACTAAATATTGAAGAAGGTCCAGCTTATGGAGCAGCACTTCTTGCTGGAGTTGGTGCTGGTATATATAAGTCAGTTGAGGAGGCAACCAGTAGAACAATAAGACAGGTAAGCCAAATTAACCCTATAAGGGAAAATGTAAAAAAATACAGAAAGATATATGAAATATACAAGTCACTTTATGAAGATTTAAAGGAAGATTTTAAAAAGTTAAATGCCATATAATAATGATTTTTAACTTTTTTTGTTGGCACAATAATAGGTAATTATACACAATATATTTATGTTGTTAAATTGAAGATACTTAAAAGAAAATAAATTTTTCTTGACTTGCCGAAGGTTGCATTTTAAGATATTCATATGTTATTTCCATAAACATTTGATTATGAAATATTGTAAATAATTTTTTATAGTCATATGTAATATATAATTACTAATGAAGTTAAAATAACAAATTTTTTAATTTGTATCAGATTGGTGTATATAAAGAGTAGACCTAAAATATAATTATGATGGATATTATATCTCTGGGAGAAGCTTTAATTGATTTTTTTGCTGTAAAATCAGGTGTTAGTTTGAATGATGTCAGTGAATTCAGGAGAGTAGCTGGTGGGGCACCAGCTAATGTAGCAGCGGGAGCCGCAAGGATTGGGTTGAAAACTGCCTTTGTTGGTAGAGTAGGAGATGATGAATTTGGGCATTTTTTAAAGAGTACATTAATAGAAAATAAAGTTGATGTCAGCCAGATGCAATTTGATAGCAAAGTAAGGACAGGTCTTGCTTTTGTTTCTCTTCCTACTCCAAATACTAGAGAGTTCCTTTTTTACAGAAATCCAAGTGCAGATATGATGCTTGATTCAAAGGAGTTTGATAAAGATTTTATAGAAGATACGAAAGTTTTTCACTTTGGTTCTATAACATTAGTCAGCGAACCCGGCAGATCATCTACATATGATGCAGTTAATTTAGCTAAATCAAATGGGGCAGTAGTGTCATACGACCCAAATTTGAGACTGAACCTTTGGCCTTGTGCAGAGGAAGCAAAAAATAAAATAATAGAGGCAATACCTTTGGCTGATATTATGAAAGTAAATGATGAAGAACTATTTTTTATAACAGGAGAAAAAGATATTAAAAAAGGATTACAAAAGCTAATTTTTATGGGTCCTAAATTATGTATTGTAACTATGGGTGCTGGAGGTTGTGTTTATTCTACAAGTAAATATACAGGACTACTTCCTGCATTTAAAGTTAAAACTGTGGATGCTACTGGATGTGGTGATAGTTTTGTCGCTGGGCTGCTGGCAGGTCTGGTAGAAAGTGAACTTGACAGGTTAATTGAAAATCAGGGAAAAATTATTTCCGTACTTAAATTTGCAAGTGCAGCTGCAGCCATCACTTCTATTAGGAAGGGTGTCATTGCTTCTCTCCCTTATAAAGCTGAGATAGAAAAGTTTATTTCAAAGTTATAGTTTTTGTATAATAAAGATTAGGTAGAAGGAGAGTAAGATTTGAATAATAATCTTTTGAAAGCGAAGGTCTGTAAATTATACTATCAAAGTGGTATATCTAAAATAGATATTGGCAAGAAACTGCGAATTTCCAGATTTAAAGTTGCCGATCTCTTAGATCAGGCTTTAAAGGAAGGTATAGTTGAGATAACTATAAATGAACCCAGTCATACTTTTTTGGATTTAGAAAGTTCTTTAGAAGAAAAATTTAAAATTTATAGAGCAGCAGTAGTGGAAACCTCTTTTAACTATGAAGAGACAAAGAAGAATATTGGGAGAGCTGCAGCTAATTGCCTGTTGGATATGGCATATGATGGTGATGTAATAGGTGTTGCCTGGGGAACTACAATTTATGAAATGGTTAATTTCCTTCCTTTGTCAATAGAAAGAAATAAT
>CAZLRI010000107.1:0-8025 GCA_964561745.1 uncultured Pseudobdellovibrionaceae bacterium
CCCTCCTTAGTCCTCCCCACTCCGCCAAAGGCGGATCAGCCTCTGGCTGAAAGGGAGGGGAAATTACATTGCAATAGCGATAAATATTATTTATCCAATAAATCATGAATACTCTATCAAGCATTATTTTAGGTATTATCCATGCATCATGGAACATCATGCTTGATGCCAGTGTCTTTATCTTATTCGGATTCTTGATCGCTGCTTTGATTCGGGCGTTTTTGTCAGCTGAATCAATCGTCAAATACATGGGTTCAAATACAATCGGTGCGGTCTTTCGTGCTGCACTCTTTGGCGTGCCACTTCCCTTATGTTCCTGCGGTGTTATCCCCACAGCTGTAGCGCTTCGCAAACAAGGGGCATCCAAACCTGCCACACTTTCCTTTCTCATTACCACTCCTGAATCAAGCATTGATTCAATTGCCCTAACTTATGCATTGATTGATCCGATCATGACAATCTTTCGTCCCATTGCCGCATTTATCACCGGTTTTGTATCAGGCATATTGGAGATTGTTTTTGGAAAAGATGAATTCAAATCCGAACCTGAGAAAAAATTATGCGCGCATTGTGAAAAAGAACACAGCGCAGCACACGCGCATACATTAAGCGAACGCCTGTCTTCAGGATTTCATTTTGCATTTGTTGAATTGCTCCGAGATATTAGTCGCTGGTTTTTGATCGGCATGGTAATCGCAGGTGCTATTACTTATCTTATTCCTCCTTCGATTGTGGAAAACTATCTGGGTTCAGGCATCACTTCAATGCTTATTATGCTTGTAGTAGGACTTCCATTATATGTATGCGCAACTGCATCCACACCTATTGCAGCTGCTCTTATCCTTAAAGGCATGTCACCAGGAACTGCGCTTGTGTTTCTACTGGTAGGACCTGCAACAAATGCAGCTTCCTTTTCAGTAATCGTAAAGATGCTGGGCATTCGCTCATCGATTATCTATGTGGTCTCTATTGCAGTGTGTGCCCTGTGTTTGGGATTTGTGCTCAATGAGGTCTATGCGTTCTTTGGCATCCATATCCAAACCACAATCGGTCATACTCATGACATGATCCCTGTGTGGATCAAATGGGCAACAGCAATCCCTCTGACTTTAATTTTATTTATAGCTGCTATAAGGGGGAAATCTAGTGCTTTGACAATTTGATTTTCATCTATATTAATCAATTACAATTTTACAATGTTCCCCCCTCCCTAGCCCTCCCCACAAGTGGGAGGGAAGAGAATCTAAAATAATATTACCGCTTTAATTGATAATTCGTAACTACTTTTGAATGTTCAGCTAATGTCTTTGAGAAAAAGTGGGTTCCATCATTCTTTGATACAAAATAAAGATATTGGGTTGTGGCAGGAAAAAACACAGCTTTGATTGAAGCTTTACCTGGATTGCATATTGGACCGGGCGGCAAACCAGCATGTCTATAAGTATTATAAGGATGTGGATTCCCTAAATCTCTTTTTCTTAAATTTCCATCAAAGTTTTTCAATCCATAAATAACAGTTGGATCGCTCTGCAGCGCCATCCCATCTTTTAATCTATTAAAAAAAACAGAAGCAATCAATGGCCGTTCATTAACATCACCTGTCTCTTTTTCTATAATTGAAGCAAGAGTAATAATTTCTTGCTGAGAAAGATTTCTCTCTTTGGTAAGTTTTTCAAAATCATCTGAATATATTTCTTTAAACCTTGCCACAAACCGTTCAATCAGATCCTCTGCTTTATGAGGTCGCAACACATTATATGTATCTGGAAACAGATATCCTTCTAATGATTTAATCCCCTTAAAACCAAGCGTCTCTATATATACTGGA
Source organism: uncultured Pseudobdellovibrionaceae bacterium (assembly GCA_964561745.1). Lineage (GTDB taxonomy): Bacteria > UBA10199 > UBA10199 > 2-02-FULL-44-16 > DYJF01 > CAZLRI01. Next base: position 1,829 of record CAZLRI010000107.1, read on the forward strand.
TCATGTGTTAAAGATTCAAATCTATCAACAATAGCCTGATTCCGAATAACAGGGTTTTTCCTAAGATAGCTTGCTATATCTGCTATAGTCCATCCTTCAATAATCTTTATCTGATATTTAACAACATCCCCTTTTATGATCTTCTCCATTACTTCATTTAAGGTAATACCTTGTGGAAACACATATTCACCAGCACGCATCTTCTGACCAACACCCCGCACACGCGCAAAAACATCAAATATCTTTGGAGTTGTTATAACTTTTTGTTCAGCAAGTTGTCTTGAAATAGTTTGCACAGATGAACCGGGCACAATCTCTATTTCAGCCTGAACACTGGAACGCCATTTATAGATAGCAGCATAAAACGCCCAACTGATAAAGATTGCGCCTATCAAAGAAAATATAACTACAAATTTAATGAATTTATAAAGGGTCTTTTTGATGGCCATAATTAGTCTTTGGTTGTTAGCTGTTTCAACAATAACTTTATAATATTTTCCCCCCTCCCTAACCCTCCCCACAAGTGGGAGGGAATGAGGAATGTCGTTAGCTGTTCGCCTCCATATAACTTCTGAGAATCATTACTGCTGCCATCTTATCTATAACCTTTTTGCGTTTTTTTCTGCTAACATCAAACCCTATTAAATAAGCCTCTGCTTCTGCAGTTGAATATCTCTCATCCCACGTCTCAACCGGCATATCATGTTTTTTATTATGCAAAAAACCCTTGAGCTCTTTTACAAATTTAAGAATTTTTTTAGCTGATACGCCTATTTCTCCTTCTTCGTTTAGAGGAAGCCCTATTACAAGTTTCTCAGCATTATTTTCAGAAAGATAACGCAATATCTCTGAAAAATCTTTTTGTTTTGTAGTGCGCGTTATTGTTCCAATGGCATTAACTGTAATGCCTAAGGCATCGCTGGCAGCCAACCCAATTCTCTTTTCCCCAACATCCAAACATAAGATCTTCATAATACCTGAATACCTTTGAACTCTATTTTCAGCAAGAATTTATTCTTTATATTTTTATAAAATATTGATATTAAATTTTTAAAATGGAAAGAGTTGAATTAAACATAAAAGGCAGGGTTCAGGGAGTATTTTTCAGGGCTAATACGCAAAAAAAAGCTCAAAAATTAAATATTACCGGATTTGTTCGAAATACACATGATGGAAATGTTGAAGTAATAGCTGAAGGAGAAAGGTCAGTATTGGAAGGTCTTATAAATTGGTGTTATAAAGGTCCACCCCTTGCAAAAGTAGAAGATATTGAAATTAATTGGATCAAAGCAACTGGAGAATTTCTGTCTTTTTATATAATTTAAGGCAAAATCACTGCTTACATTCATGATTAATTTGACAGTTTTTAAAATTAGAGTATATATATCGCACTCAATTTTTAGGCGTTTATTTTAAACAGGCATCTTTGATATCTCAAAAAAGGCGTGCACAAGTGTTTGTAATCAACAGAACCTTGTTTCAAAAACCCAAACAAGTTTCTGTTGAACAAACACTAGGCATCTTTTATCTGCTTGTCATCCCGCACTTTCGGTCAGAGGCTGATCCCCTCCAGAGGCGGGCAGGCGTCCTTAGGCGGAGATGCGGGATCCAGTGAAATAAGGTCTAGATCCCGTGTCAAGCACGGGATGACATAATAGGCGTGCACAAGTGTTTGTAATCAACAGAACCTTGTTTCAAAAACCCAAACAAGTTTCTGTTGAACAAACACTAGGAGGATATGCATGAAGAATATCAAAATGACAGTAATAGGTTTATTAGTATTAATGTGTTTTCTAAGCTGTTCCTCAGATAAGAGCGGCAAGGTATTAGCTGAGATTAATGGTGTTAAAATCACAGAGGGCGACATCGATTTTCTTGGAACAATTAACCCACGTATCAGCGCCCAGTTAATGACACCTGCTGGCAAAAAAAAGATATTAGATAATATTGTTGAACAGGAGCTCTTATATCAGGAAGCAGTAAAACAAGGCATTAATGATAACAAAGATGTTAAAGCAAAAGCTGATCTTTATAGACGAGTTATTGTTGCTCAGGCTCTTGTAGATGATGAAATGGAAAAAACCATTAAAAAATATTATGATGATAATAAAAATGAATTTGAAAAACTAACACTTGCACATATAATGGTCAAATATGCCAATCCTGAAGATCTTAAAAAAGCAAAGAAAGACAAAAATAAAAATAAGGATACTGTAATCAGAAGCGAAGCTGAAGCGCTTGAACTGGCAAATCAAATTAAGGCCCGTTTGGATAAAGGTGAAAAATTTGCTGATCTGGCAAAAGAATATTCAGATGACCTTACCACAAAAAACAAAGGCGGAGATCTTGGTCCTACTTCTAAAAATGAAACAAGGCTTGAATCAAAAGGATATGGTCCGCTATTAGAAAAAGCTTTTACAATGAAGGTCAGCGAAATTTCAGGTCCAATCAAAACAAATAGCGGCTATCATTTAGTAACTGTTACTGAAGGGATTGAACTAATGCCATATGATCAGGCAAAAAATATGATCGCCTTTAAAATCCGGGGCACTGCTAAGGATGATCTGGTTGCAAAACTAAAAAGCGGCTCATCAATAAAATATACTGAAGATGAAACACAAAAACCAGCTGAACCGCCTGCTGCAATGAGCAAGACTCTTACTGAAATGAAACAACCTCCAACAATTGTTACTCCCAATATAAAACAAGTAATAAAGAAAGAACCGCCAGCAACAGCAAAAAAAGATACAAAACCAGTTACCAAAAAGCAGGATACAAAAAAGAAATAAGCAAAAGATAAACAAAGCTAAAATAAAACCCGATGTTAAAAAACATCGGGTTTTTTATATAAGCCTATAAACAAAAAACTATTCGCCGCTTGTAGTTGCTGGACCGATTCTCAACTCTACTGAATTACCAATCTCAATTCCATTGTCAGCAGCATATCCACCCCTAACCTCTACAACATATCTATAATCTGCATTAGGAATAAGTTGATCCTCTGAATTAGGAACAGTATTCGGAATAATATCTACTACTTTTAAATCCTGCCCGATAAAAATTATGTCTAAAGAAACCAAGGTATCTTTGGTCCCAAATGGATCTCTTACATTTTCATCAAATACAAACAACATGCCCGTGTTGTCTGGGACAGATTCCCTTCCAGAAAGACCTTTTTCCTTGCTATCATCTGTCTTGGCAACTTCAACGCTAACATTTGAAATCTTATCTTTTCCATGAATAGCAACTGTTCCAGCATTAACATTGGAAGGAACCGGCACTGTTCCAAAAGCATTAGTCCCTAAAGGCGTGCCAGTTGCCTCTGTCCCCTCTGTGTCCTGATTATCACCCTCCTTTGGCATAAATGTAGCTTTTTCACATCCAAGCCCTACAACCAAAAAAGATAAAACAACTACCAAACTAAACACTGCTTTTTTCATAATTCCTCCTAGTATTTGTTCAACAGAAGCTTGTTTGGGTTTTTGAAACAAGATTCTGTTGATTACAAACACTTGTGCACGCCTTATTTGAAATACTAAAAAACACTAAAGAATGCTAAAAAATTATTTAACCAAAAGACTCATACCTTTTACTTCTAATACTTCAACAACCTGCCCTTTTTCAAGATCTTTCTCACTATTAACATTCCAAATCTCGCCATCTATAAAAATTTTTCCTCTATTGCCATCTGCCAATATCACCTCTGCTTTTTTACCAACTAAAATTTCAGTACCAACAAGCCTCTTTGACCTCTTTGCTTTTATAGCCAAAGAAAGGAGCAAAAAGGCAATGAGAAAAGTGGCTATTCCAAATGCAACTATTAGAGATATTGATATTTGCATAAATTTATGAGGTGAATCAAATAAAATTAACGATCCGCTTAGAAAAGCCGAGATTCCGCCCAAGGTCAGCAACCCATAACTTGTCACTTTAATCTCAGCAATAAAAAGTATAATTGCAACGACAATAAGAGCCACTCCAGCATAATTAGTCGGCAAAACCTGCATGCTGTAAAAAGCAATAATAAGGCAAATTACTCCTACTACACCGGAAAAACCAATTCCCGGATGCGTAAATTCAAAGAGCAACCCATAAAACCCAAGCATTAATAAGATATATGTAATATTCGGATGAGCCAATACTGAGAGAATCTTTGAGCGAAGAGTTGGCGCAATATCCACAACTGTAACATTCTCTGTTTTTAATTCCTTTTCTTTACCTTCTACATTAACTTTCCATCCGTTAATTTTATGCAAAAGGTCATCAACATCAAATGCAATAAGATCAATCATTTTAGAAGAAAGCGCCTCGTTCTCGGTTACTGAAATGCTTTTTTCAACAGCATCAACCGCAAGATTCACATTTCTATTTCTTAATTCTGCGATAGATTTTACCCATGCTTTTGTATCATTTAATATCTTATCATCCATGGGCGAAGCCTTTTCTTTTGCTTCTTCAACGCGTTTATCTTCCTTATCCTCATTTTTATTTTTCAGCAATTTATCAATAGTTTCTTTAAATCCACCCACTCCACGACCCTCTTCATTTAAATAAACCGGATGAGCTGCGCCGATATTTGTAGATGGCGCCATAGCTGCTATATTAGCAGCCAATGTTATAAAAACTCCGGCAGACCCTGCTCTTGCTCCGCTTGGAGAAACATAAACAACAATCGGAATCTTTGAATTCATAATAGACTTAACAATCTTTCTTGTTGAGGTGAGAAGTCCGCCCGGTGTATCAAGCTTTATTATCAAACATTCAGCATTGTTGACCTCTGCTTCTTTTACTGCATGATCAATATACTCAGCCATTATTGGGTTAATAATGTCATCTTCGATTGAAGCTACATAGACTGAGCTTCCCTGTGAATTGGAATAAAAGGAAAATAAAATCGAGGTAATTATAATAGCTATATAGATATAGGCCTTTTTCATCACGCCTCCTTGATACTATGCTTGCTAAACAAGTAATTATTTTATACTTATAACAATTAATTGCAAAGATCAATCATAAGAGTACCTCTAAATATGAAGCTTAGTGACTTTAATTACACATTTCCAGAAGAAATTATCGCACAACACCCGCTAGAAGATCGCACATCATCAAGGATGATGGTAATTAACAGGGTATTAAAAAACTGGAAACACGATCAATTATCAAATCTAACTGATCACCTAAAAAAAGGCGACGTATTAGTGTTCAATGATTCGAAGGTATTACCTGCCAGAATTTTTGGAGAGCGATCTGGTGGAAGAAAAATAGAAATCCTTTTACTGGATCAAATAGAAAACTCTTCAAAAAACAAGGAACAATGGAGATGCATGACCAAACGGGTCAGAAATTACAGAAAAGGAGACAAGATCTTCTTTGGGATATCTGCCACATCAACTGTTGTTGGCAGAGAAGGTGATTTTCTTATTATTGAATTTGAAAAAGGGCATCGCAAAAGAGCTCAGGAAAGAAAAGGCGTTCCTCCACTTCCTCCTTACATAAAACGTAAAGACATCGCAGATTACACAGAAGAGGACAAAGAAAGATATCAAACAGTATATGCAAAAGAGGAAGGGTCGGTAGCAGCTCCTACAGCTGGACTTCATTTTTCCAAAGAGCTCTTAAAAAAAATTGGAGAAAAAGGAGCTATTGCAACCTATGTCACACTTCATGTTGGAGCAGACACATTTACACCTGTGAGAACAGAAAATATTTTAGAACACAAAATGCATGGCGAACATTTTTCTATTTCAGAAAATACAGCTGAGATTATCAATTGCGCAAAACAGGAAAAACGCCGTGTAATAGCAGTTGGGACAACAACAGTTCGTGCACTTGAATCAAGCGCCAAACAAGGATTATTAACCAGCGGTAGCAAAAAAACTGAAATCTTTATCTCTCCGGGATTTAAGTTCCAGATAGTTGATGCAATGCTGACAAATTTTCATCAGCCAAAATCTACGCTGATAATGCTGGTTTCTGCCTTTGCCGACAGAGAATTTATTCTGTCTGCATATGAAGATGCTATAAAAAACAGATATCGCCTTTTCAGTTATGGTGATTGCATGCTGATTGTGTAGTTTAGCTGTACGCTCGATAGATGAGACCTGACTACTATAGCCCCCGCAAAACAAAATGACCAACTCTACACATGAGTAATAAGAGAGATTTGCTTTTAATGGAGGTGAATGGAGGATGTTGTA
>CAZLRI010000108.1:0-7920 GCA_964561745.1 uncultured Pseudobdellovibrionaceae bacterium
CTCTGGCTGAAAGGGGGAGGAAATTAATAGTTTGCCTCAACTTATTGAGAAGTTAGGTTATTTACGTAGTGCATGACGAGTTCTTAAATTGCAAGAAATTAGTAAAAATTAGGAAGTTATTCAATCGTCAAGTCTCCATCTAATACTGATATGCTGATTGTTCCGTTCTCTACATTTACTGCATCATCAAGATAAAATTCATCATCCATCCATCCAGCTTCTGTAAGATAAAGCTCTGTATCATTATCAAGAAAACTTTCGATTACATCTGTATCAGGATGTCCATAATCATTATCATCACCCAAAGATATTATAGCTATTTCAGGATCTGTAATATCTATAAAGTCTTTATTCGAACTGGTTTTGCTTCCATGATGTGCAACACGCAATACATCAATGTCACCAACATATTCAGCTATTGGAGTTTCCAGATCAAGTGTTTGATATGGCGGATCGCCACCACCGCCTGTTATGTCTGATGCATGAAGATATCGAAAACCATCCTGTTCAACAAGAAGCACTATGCTTAAACTGTTTTCATCTACATTAAGATCTTCGTAGGTTTGTTCAGAATTGATAACTTGAGTATTTGCTGCCACCACCTCAACTGAAGCTGTGCCAATATTAAAACTGTAGCCGGGATAAACAGTGATTCTGTAATCCTTTGTTGATTCTTGATATGCATCATATACAGATCCTTCATAATCTCCTCCTCTGTCTAATACTCCTTTTGTTGGAATAATATCATCACTTGTGCCTGCTATATCATCAGGACCTCTTATAACTTCTGGGATGCCACCAATATGATCGCTGTGATAGTGCGTTGCTATAATGTATCGAAGATTATTTATGTGATTCTCCATTAAAATCGGCAAAACTTTGTTTTTACCAGCTTCAGGAGGACCAGCATCAATAAGAATGGCGTCATTTGGAGACGCATAAATGAGAGTTGAATCACCTTGCCCAACATCAATAAATTTAAATGTTAATTTTTTATTTAAATCATTACTCAAAAGAATCTCTGGAGCATCAGGATCAGCTTTGTCTGATATTTGTAAATCCTGAAATGAAGAGCAGGATGTTAATATAAGAGATATAATTATGAAAAAAATTGACCGCATATAAAAAACTATATGCAATCTTGTTGCCATTAATAAAACACAGATAAATCTGGGTTTGCTAAATATGACATTGTAGCATTTTCAAACATGGTGCATGAAAAACAAGCAGTCTTAAAAAAAGAAAGATCGATTTTATCGATATTTAAATCTGGCATATTTGTTGCTATAGCATTTTAATATGAAAAAAATATTTATATACATTATATGCGCATTATCCTTAAATGCATGTGGCGAATTACCATCAAGGCTTGATTCCTTAATTGAACAACAGCCGCGTGTTATATTAGTCAATCCTTCTGATGGGCAGGTTGTGCAACCAAATATAAAAATTACAGCTGTTTTTTCAGATTCGCTTGATCCTACAACAGTTAATCAAAGCACTTTTATAGTGGGAAAAATAAATGGTGGAAGCGATGATATAGTAGAAGATTTATCAGCAAATAGCGCGGTGACTCTAAACGGATTATATAATCTAAGTGATAACTGGAAACAGGTTACCCTTGAACCAGAAGACCTGCTTGAAGAGGGTGTTTACGGCATTGTTATTACTTCAGATATAAAAAACTTATCCTCTTTACCGTTAAATCAAACACCAGGAAGCAGCCCAAGTCCGTATTTTAGTAGTTTTATTGTTACTGGCAAAACTGTTGACGATACTGGTGACGTATTAAACAATGAAACAGAAACAAACCCAAATGATAATACAAATGTTCCTGCTGAGAATAACAGTACAATTAGACCAGATAATCTTGTCATCAATGAACTTCTATATGATGCCAGCTCCAGTGAATCTGACGGCAATCTTTTCATTGAACTGTTTGGAGATTCAGATTCTGACATAACAGATTATGAAGTTTTGTTTATTAACGGAGCAGATGGAAAGGTCACGGCAAGAATCAAATTGCCAAAAAATTCAATTATGCCAGAAGACGGAATCTTTGTAATTGCAGATTCAAAAACCAGCTCCTCAACAACAACAAATATCATTGAATCAGATTTAATTGATAATTTTGATCCACAAAACGGACCTGACTGTGTCCAACTTTTAGACAATAGCGGCGAATTGTTAGATAGTCTTGGCTATGGAGATGGATTGCCTGAAGTTGCAGAAAATGGTTTGGAATGTTTTGAAGGCCAACCTGCTTTGGATGTTCCAGCTGGTGTAAGCTTAACACGCACACAAGGGATTGATACTGATAACAATTCTGTTGATTTTATATCACAAGACACACCAACACCGGGTCTAATTTAAGAAACAACCTAAAAACAATTTATTGAAATCAATTTAAAATCTTTGAGCTCTAAAATAAAATCGTCTATAGTATATTCGGTTTTTAATATCAGAATTGGAGCTTAAAATGAATGTTTTTTCAAAGATAAGCGAATATGATCATGAACAAGTAGTTTTTTGCCAGTCATCCAAAATCGGCCTAAAAGCAATCATAGCAATTCATAATACAATACTGGGACCTGCTCTTGGTGGTACGCGAATGTGGCCGTATTTATCTGAAAAAGATGCTCTTACAGATGTGCTGCGTTTATCAAGGGCAATGACATACAAAGCAGCATTAGCAGATTTGCCTTTGGGTGGAGGAAAAGCTGTAATTATCGGAGACCCGAATAAAGATAAAAACAAAGACTTGTTTAGGGCATACAGCCATTTTATTAATACATTAGCTGGGAGGTTTATTACTGCAGAAGATGTTGGAACAAATGTGTCAGACATGGAATGCATACTTAATGAATCGAGTTTTGTTGTTGGCACTGATAAATCTCATGGTGGATCTGGTAATCCTTCACCATTTACTGCCATGGGTGTTTTTTATGGAATCAGAGCTTGCCTCAATTATATGTTCCATAATGCTGATTTTAAAGGTAAGACCTTTGTTATATTAGGTGTTGGATCTGTTGGAAGCTCTCTGGCTAAATTCATTCAAGAAGCAGGGGGCAATATTATAGCATGTGATATTGATCAAAACAAAGTCACCAAACTCGCATTGGAAATCCCCTTGGAAATCGTGCAACCAAAGGATATATTTAAAGTAAAATGTGATGTATTTTGTCCATGTGCTATGGGTGGGATTATTAATGATGACACTATTAAACTGCTAAACTGTAAAATTATAGCAGGTGCTGCTAATAACCAGCTTCAAGAGATTGACCATGCTAAAAAGCTAAAAAAGAAAAACATCTGTTATGCTCCAGACTATGTTATAAATGCTGGCGGCTTAATAAATGTTTATTTTGAACTTGAAAAATATAATGAAAAAAAAAGCAAAGAAAAGATCAGATCAATATATGATACTGTTACTCATGTATTAAAGGTGGCAGATGAAATGAATATCACAACTGCTCAGGCTGCTGATTTTTTAGCTGAACATAAAATCGAAGAACATAGGCACTCTAATAAAATTTTCTACAACAAGTTTAATCCTCATCGACCAAGACAAGGAGAAAAAAAAGATTTTTAGTCTAATTAGCACTTGCGTTTTAAAATTAGCCTGTCTAAAAAAGCATCTAAACAACAAAAGGGGGGTATATGACTCAAAGAGATATTGAAGGTGTTAAAAATGCTATTAATCGTTATCTGAATGGTTATGTTGAAAAAAATATTGATGCAATTGAAGACGCAATTTTACAAAGCAATGATACTATTGGAATTGGAACTGATGAAAATGAACTGTGGAGGGGTTGGGCTGAAATAAAATCAGCAACAGAAAGACAGCTTAAAGCATTTTCTCAAATCAATTTCAAACGAGGTAAAACCATTACAAATTTTTCTGATGACGGAACTGTTGCTTGGTTTGCAGAAGAGCTTAGTGGCAAAATCTGCTCTGGTAAAAGCGAACATACATGTCATATACGTTTCACCGGCATTCTTGAAAAAAGAAATAACAAATGGGAAATTGTACAGTTTCACCGTTCTATACCAGTTGTAGGTTGTTGTGTTCCTTATCTGGAAACTCATGGTGTAAGGTTCGACTGATATACAAATGAACTCTAAATAAACCAAAGGGGGACTTTTTATGGAAAAAGTGAAACACACACCTTATGTACCGGAAAAGACAAATCTTAGAGAATTTACATTCCGTGCATTATTTCTTGGTGTTATCATGGCGGTTATTTTGGGCGCTGCTAATGCTTATTTGGGGCTCAAAGCTGGAATGACTGTTGCGGCAACTTTTCCTGCTGCAATAGTTGCTATGGCTGTTTTACGAATTTTTAAGGGTTCTATCTTAGAAGAAAATATAGCACGTACAACAGCCAGCGTTGGAGAAGCTCTTGTGGCTGGTGCTATATTCACCTTGCCGGCATTTGTTATAGCAAAAATATGGACAAAATTCGGAACAACAACACATTATCTTGAAGCAACTGCTATAATGATTGTTGGTGGTTCAATAGGTGTTTTGTTTGTTACACTTTTGAGAAGAACAATGGTCGAAGAGGCAAGCTTGCCATTCCCAGAGTCTGTGGCAGCTGCTGAAATCCATAAAGCAGGAAGAGCTGGCGGAACCGGAGCAGCTTATCTTTTTGGAGCAATGGGTTTAGGTGGCTTTATTCAGTTTCTTGCTAATATTAACTTCTTTTTACCAGTATGGGAAAAATTCGTTCCTTTTTCAAAAAGCGCTGTTAGTTTCTTAACAAGTAAAAATAATCTTATTACACAAGTTCCGGGTGGTGGTGGAATGATTATTTCAACACCAGCCATCAGTCCCGCTTATATTGGCGTTGGTTACATCATTGGACCAAGACTCGCTGCTATAAACTTTGCAGGAGGAGTTCTTGGTTGGGGATTATTTGTTCCTCTATTATTATATTTTAACGCCCCGCAATTAGAAGCTGTTTTGCACTCATTTCCTGATGGTTTAGGATCTTCTCCTGTCACATGGACAACACTCGCTTTTGGTGCATGGACATATATGGTAAGACCAATAGCAGTTGGAGGAATGATAGTTGGTGCAGTCTATACCTTATACAATATGCGTAAGCAGCTGTTCGGTGGCATAGTTCGTTCGGTTAGAGATGTAAAAAAAGCAGCTGAGAGTGGAGTTGCACAACCTAGACTTGAGAAAGATATTAGTTTCAAAGTGATATTTCCACTTATTGCAATTTTTACAGTATTAATGGCAGTTCTTTATTATTATTTCTGCGGAAGTTGGTCTGGAGCAATAATAGCAGCTGCAGTCTTATTAATAGCCGGTTTCTTCTTTGCAGCAGTTGCAGGATATCTTGTTGGATTAATCGGATCTTCAAGTAATCCAATATCCGGGCTTACTCTTTCAACTTTAATCATTGCTGCACTTTTAATGGTTGTAGTTGGAGTGCCTGGTCAGTCAGGAATAGCTGCAGTGCTTGGAGTTGCAGCTGTTGTGTGTTGTGCCTGCGGCGTAGCTGGAGATATGATGCAAGACATGAAAGTCGGGCATATACTTGGTGGTACTCCATGGAAAATGGAGTTTGCTGAAATAATCGGAGTATTAATTGCAGGTGCTGTTCTTTTCTTGCCGTTGTTAATACTACATCAGGGAGATATTAATGCTGGTGGCGTTGGTTTTGGTGGAAAAGCACTTCCAGCTCCTCAAGCAGGTCTGATGGCAATGTTATCCAAAGGTATTGTAACAGGCAGCATGGCATGGCCATTAGTTGTATCTGGAATGTTCATGTCATTGGCTTTGATTTTAGTTAAAGCGCCAAGTCCAATGTTGATAGCGGTTGGTATGTATCTGCCTCTGGAAACAACCTTTGCAATCTTTGCTGGTGGAGTAATCAGATGGCTTGTTGATAAAAGAGCAGAGAAGAAAAAACTTAATGCAGCACAGAAAATCAGAGTGGAAAACAATGGAATTCTTTTGTCATCAGGGCTGATAGCAGGTGAAGCATTGATGGGATTGTTAGTTGCCACGCTGGCATTCTTTAATATAAGCTTCCCAAGTGTGTTTGAAAATCCAAAAGCATGGGTTGGATATACAATTCTTGGCATACTTGGATATCTCATGATTAAGATACCATTATCAAATGCAGGGAGACCAGATGAACCAGCACCGCCAAGCGCTATGGCCTAGTAATTTAATTGTTAAACAAACAATGGAATGGGAGAATGGCCCTGAAAACAGGGCTGTTCTTCTTGTTCCAAGATTCAGAAAAGGCTTCTTATCAAAATGGCTTCAACCAAGGCTTAAAAGGTCACACATGCGTGTTAAACTTGATGAAGTCGGTAGTTTTGCATGGCAATCGTTTGATGGCAAAAATACAATTGAACAAGTTGCAAGCTTAATGCGCGAAAAATTTGGTCAAAAAATCGAACCAGCAGAAGAGAGGCTTCAAAGATTTTTAACAGTTCTTAAATCAAGCAATTTTGTAGAGATGTATGAAAGATGTACCAACCCTGCACAAACCAAATAATTTGCACGATTTCAGCGATTTCTCAAAAAATGCAACTGCGTTTTTTGAGATAAATCCAATGCTTGACGGCATATAAAAGCTTTGTTAGGCAAGCATATTTATGTCCAGATCTACAGATAAAACTTATCATATCAGAACATTTGGCTGCCAGATGAATGAGCATGATTCGCAAAAAATGATGCTTATTCTTAAAAAGCTCAACTATAACATTGTTTCTGACCTGAATAGTGCTGATTTGATCATCTTTAATACCTGTACGATTCGCGAAAAAGCTTATCACAAAGCAATAAGTGAAATCGGCCGATCACGCGACTTAAAAAAACATCATCCAGATAAGTTAATAGCAATATGCGGATGTGTGGCACAGCAGGATGGAAATAATATAATGGAAAAGTATCCGGAAATTGATCTTGTATTTGGACCTGATCAGATACATAAGCTGCCAATTTTCTTAGATGCTCTAAAGAATAGAGAGCGACCAGCTGCTCTTGATCTGATAAATAATCCTGATGAATATATCTTTATAGATGAAACTCCATCACAGGTTTTGTCAGGAAATTCATTTGTAACTATTATGAAAGGGTGTAACTGTGCATGTTCATACTGTATCGTGCCATCTGTTAGAGGCAGGGAAGTAAGCAGGCCGGTTTCTGATATTATCACTGAAATTAACAGCCTTGTTCAAGTAGGCGCAAAAGAGATTACGCTTTTAGGTCAAAATGTAACTGCATATAAATATAAAAACGTTTCTCTGGCAGGTTTGATAAAAAATTTAAGCATAGAAACCAACATACAACGGATAAGGTTTACAAGTCCTCATCCAAAAGATGTTGATGAAAAATTAATTGCTGAATTTAGTTCAAATAAAAAATTATGCCCGCATATTCATTTGCCGATTCAATCAGCCAGCAACACTGTTCTTAAAAGAATGAAAAGAGGGTATACAAAAGAAAAATATCTGGAAATCGTTTATTCATTAAGAGCTGCCTGCAACGACATATCTATTACATCTGATTTCATCGTTGGATTCTGCGGAGAAACAGAAGAGGAATTTACGGAAACAATGGATCTCCTTAATCATTTACAGCTTGATTCTGTTTTTGCATTTAAATACTCAACACGACCAAACACATATGCTGCTGAAAACCTTGCCGACGATATCCCAAAGGAGATTAAGGAAGAACGTCTTGAAAGGTTGCTCTCATTGCAACGGGAAATAACTCTCAACAAAAACAATCAGCTTATAGGCAATTCTTATGATATCCTTGTAACTGGCTTTGATAGAAAAAAAACCGGAAAACTAATGGGGCGTCTTGCTAACAACAAAATAGTAAATTTTACTGGCAATCATGCCTTGATTGGAGATATAGTTTCAATCAAAGTAGTAAAAGCTTAT
>CAZLRI010000109.1:0-7907 GCA_964561745.1 uncultured Pseudobdellovibrionaceae bacterium
TCCCCGCCTTTCAGCCAGAGGCTGATCCGTCCTATGGCGGACGCGAGGATGACAAAAAGGTATTACGACACAGTCTCAAGAGGGGTGGGGAGGTTTTGAATGGGAATTTTGAATTTAGTCATTGATCAGAGTTGCCTTGCTTGATTCTCAAGCAATGTGCAGCATTTTCATGCACAACTTTATTCTCTTAATTAAAAAAACTCCTTAAAAATTCGTTCAGAATATTTTGGCATGCTTTGTGCTTTATGGAAGATCAAAGATTGGTTTAATAGAACTAAATATTCTCACTCCCCCAGACCCCGGAATTCCGGAGATCAACAGATGTTGTCTCCGGATTTCTACTTTGTAGAAGATGGAGTATAATTTAAGCATGTAAGATGCTGTTCATAAAAAAAGACACAAAGTGTTCAAAAAGACATTCATGTTTTATCTCATCTTAAATATAGATGCGTTAAAGGGAGTGGTGGAAAATGCGGTTTTTGTCATCCCCGCGAAGGCGGGGATCCAGTAATTTCAATATGTTATGGTGCAGGAATGCCATTTTCCGCCACTCTGTTTAAAGGCAGAAATAGAGCGATTGGTGTATGGCATGAACTTTGTATATTGATTTAAGAATAATTTCTAAAATGAAAACTGGGAGGATCAATAATATGGATACTAAAAATACAAAAGATTACTTTTTTTTCGGTAATTCACAGGCAATGCACAATATTTTAGATCAAGCCAAAAAGCTAAAAGGGCATAATGCAAATGTGCTGATTACAGGTGAGGGGACTAACAAAGCGCTTCTTGCGCGTTATGTGCATGAGCTTGAGGAGGATGAATCACGCCCATTTATTGCAATTAATTGTGCTGCTATTCCAGATGCATTAATAGAAGCAGAGTTGTTTGGCTATGAATCAGGTATTTTCCCGGGCACAGGTACGTGTATGGCAGGAAAGTTTGAGCTGGCTCAGGGAGGCGATATTTTTTTAGATGAAATTGATTCGCTCAAGCCGGATTTGCAGGCAAAATTGCTTCGTGTATTGCAGACGCATGAATTTTTCCGTGTTGGCGGCAATATTCCTATCAAATTAGATGTCAGGGTGATTTCATCAACCAGTAAAGATTTAGCAAATAGCATAGCTGGATTTCGGGAGGATTTATTATATCGCCTGCGGGTTGTTGTCCTTCACATGCCTTTGATTAGCAGCAAAATTGAGAATAACCCAGATAAGTGTGAATTCAGAACAACACCGCTTAAAGAATATATTAACTATCTGGAGAAAAGTTATATTATTAAAATAGTGAAGCAGAATAGAGGAAATATTAGTAAAGCTGCACGCATTCTTAGAGTAAGCAGGAGCAAGATCTATTATATGCTTGGAAATGAAAGAAAAGAGCTTTTAGGTGCGTGATCAAAGGGCAGTGTGTCCAAAAATCATGCAGGTTGATTGATTTTGATGCAGTGTGTTTTTGGATAAAAATAGACAACTTGTTTATAATCAATAAGTTATATTTTGGCATAAAAACTGCTTTAGCATTCAGGCATGTTTATTGTCCGCGTAAAAAACCCATTCATATTTTTAACCAATATTGTATTGCAGCGTGTCATTTTTTTCTGGTGTATTTACGTCGCATATGGTTTGTTCTCGCCCATGTCGCAAGTTAAATTACGAGCAAGAAAAGTTGTAGCTTGGATGGCGATACTGTTGGTTTTAACTTGGAATATTCCAGAAGCCTTTTGTTCAAATTCCAATACAGCCAGCCTTCCTATTTCTTCATCAAATGAGGATAATTTTAGTTCCACTTCAGTAATAATATATCCGGTAAAAGATAATATATCAGATAATGTAACAAAGGATGCTGCTGCAGCGTTGCAGGCGGTTTTGCCAAAGATCGCCAATGTATATGTAATCTCTCCAAAGCTTGTGGACAATGTTCTGTCATACTACCAAAAATCAACAAATGAACCTTCAGATGAAAAGAAAAATGCTTTTGAGAAACTTGCTCAAGCTAAGGAACATTATTTTAGCTTTCAATATGATGAAGCATTAGTAGAGGTTTCCAGCGCAGTTGAATATTTTAGCCAATCCAATATTGCTGAGAATGGTATGATTCTGCAGGATGCCCTTCTTACACAGGGGGTTATTGCAAAATCAGCAGGTGATAAAAATCTTACAATCAAAGCATTTCAAAGAGCTGTGCAAATAGATCCATTTTATAAGATAGACCGCATGGCTTTTGCCCCAAGTATAGTTGCTATATATGAAAGCGAACAACAAAAGATTGTGCAGCAGGCTGGAGGATCGCTAAAAATTGAGACAACGCCGCCAGCAGCAGAGGTATATATCAATGGGATATTAAAAGGAGTAACCCCTTTTAATGTTCAAAAAATACCGGACGGATCATATTCGCTTATGATTAAAACAAACCGTTATTATCCAATAGAAAAAACAATCATTATTTCACAGGGGCAGGAATCAGTTTTAAATGAAAAACTTCGTTGGATTAAAGAAGATGCAAAAGTTTCAGATAATAAAGTTACTGATGCGCAGAGCCAAATTAGGGAAGGCGCCAGAATTGGGCAGCTGTTAAAAGCTGATAAAGTGATTCTGGTGAATTGCGATGAGGTAAAAGGTGATAATGTAGTTGTGGCTCGCATGATAGATATAAAATACAGGGCAGCATATAGAGGAATTATATATTCATATAATGCTGTAGAGGAACGGGCTCAGGCAATAGCTGGAGTTGCAGAGGTTTTGGGTTATCAGGCAAATGCGAAACTCTTAAATGATCCTATGAAATATCTTGACCCAGATGGTCTTGGTGATCCGCTGCTTCTTGGTGCCAGAAGGAAAAAATTCTATAAGAGTCCTATATTCTGGGGGGCTATTGGACTTGCTGTGGCAGGTGCAATAGCTGGAGGAGTTGCTGCAGCCCTTTCTTCAGGCGGATCTTCAGGTAGCTCAGGCAGCGTTAATGTGCAGTTTAAGTGATAATTCGATGGGAGATGAGCGATAGGCGTGCATTTTACACCGCACATCGCCAAACGCACATCGTCATCGATAAAACAGGAGGTCATATGAAACATAATAAAATCTTCAATATACTATTTTTTTTACTTTTGTTGACAGCAATATCTTCATGCGGAGGATCTTCCGGCAATCTGCAATCTTCAGATAGTTCGTCATCTGGTGTGGTAAGCATCGCTGTGAATAATTCAAAAAGCTTTAATCCAAACATAACTCCGGGTCAGATCAAATCATACATAGTTGAAATAACCGGTCCTGATATTGAATCTCCTGTAACAGCTGAGTTTGATGGAAATGCAACTGAAGGAAGAGTGGATAATGTACCAGCAGGGAAAGACAGGGAGATATTTGTTTATGCGAAGAATCCAAATAACAAGATAATCCGGCAAGGTGAAACATCTGGAGTTAGCATAAAGGGTGGTTCTGTCACTCAAACAGAATTAACACTTGAGCCTGTTCCGATTTTTACAAATCTGGCAGATAAAAATACCATAGATAACACACGTTTTTTATTTCAGGTTTATTCAGATCCAGGGAGCGATCTTGTTGTTGAAGAAGTTACAGAAGAATCTTCTTCTGTAATGACTGATGCTTCAACATCTAATTCAAGCGTAAATCTTGATATGTCTACAGGTGTTGGGAAATTAGTCCCTCAGGTTCAGCCAGTTGGCAGACATACATATAGAATACGTGACAATAACACAGGCAGGCATTCTGATGTAGAAGTTAATATAGTTGATGGAACTAAAAACAAGCCAGCATCTTTTTATGCAACTGGCGATAGCGCAGATCCGGATATTAAAAAGAGATTGTCATCTGGAACACATTGAATTGATGATTCGATGGGAGGTTTTCGATGAGCGATGAGCGTGCATTTTACACCGCACATCACACAACGCAAATCGCACATCGACAAAATAGGAGGTATTTATGAGAAAGATATTTTTATCGATTTTTATTCCCTCTCACTTTCAGCCAGAGGCTGATCCGCCTTTGGCGGAGTGGGGAGGGCTAGGGAGGGGGAAGGTTGCGTTGTTATTGTGTGCTGTCCTTGTGCTCTTTGTTTCATGTGGCGGCAGTGGAGATAATAGTGGCGGTAATTTAGATGTCAGCCTGACACCTCAATACCCGGCTTCTATGGCTGGTATGTCAGGTGAATTAAAAGCAGTTGGCTCAATTTACGAATCTTCTGAGATAGGCGCTTCTGTTATTTCTCAGCCAACTCTTGGTGATAGAGATGAAAATGGTGATTATAAATTTAATATGAAGCTGGATGCTAAGCTGCCTCAGGACGGAGGAACCTTTCAGGCTGATTTTTATTACACGCCTTCTGAACAACGTGTGATGAGTACAAAGAGTCTGACATCTGAGTTGGAAGGCATGTTTCGGATTGGTTATATAATAATTGTCATTACCTCTGAAGGCGATGTTGTATTCACTCCTCTTGAAGAGGATTTTAACATATCTCCTGATGATGATTCTGATGGAATGGCTAATTTAAATGAAGTTTTGTTTGGACTTGATCCGGCAAATCCTGATTCTGACGGAGATGGAGTTGCAGACAGAGCTGATATTTTTCCGTCAGCTTCTCTTGAGTGGAGTGATACAGATAACGACGGCATTGGCGATAATTCCGATAATGATATTGACGGTGATGGTTTGATTAACAGTGATGAAGATATTTATGGGACTGATAAATTTAATCCAGACACAGATGCAGATACAGTGCTTGATGGTAGTGATAATTGCAGGCTGACAGCCAATTCTGAGCAGAAAGATACAGACGGAGATGGAGTCGGTGATGCATGTGAAGATGATGCTGATGGCGACGGGCTTTCTGATAATGCTGAGGCAGAATATGGAACAAACCGCTTGCTTCCAGATACAGATGGTGACGGGCTTGGCGATGGGATGGAGGTGTCGCTTGGAACAAATCCTTTGAAAAGAGATTCAGATGATGACGGCATTATAGATGGACAGGATAATTGCCCGATTACAGCAAATGCAGATCAGGGAGATGTTGATTCAGATGGGAAAGGCAATGTTTGCGATCAGGATATGGATAATGATGGAATCACAAATCCGATAGATAATTGCGAAGAGGTTGCTAATCCAAAACAACTGGATGAAGATAATGATGGCGAGGGTAATGAATGTGACGCTGATATAGATGGTGATGGTGTTCTAAACGTTCCTGACATCTGTAAATATAAATATAATCCATCTCAGGATCCAATTGATCTTGATGGAGACGGCGTGTTTGCAGCATGTGATCTTGATGATACAGACAATAAGGTAAGAAGCAAAGAAGATGCGATATTTGTAAACATAGCATATGGATCTGACGGAGATCTTGGAACAATTGATGCGCCATTAGCTTCAATATCTCAGGCAATAACAAAGGCAAAAGCAGAGCATAAAGATATTTATGTGGCAGCAGGAGAATATGATGTTTCAGGTGTTGTGTGGCAGGGTGGAGTTGGCATCTTTGGAGGCTTTAGAAATGACGCTGATCCTGAAAACTGGTTTAGTTCGAGAAACACGACCAGCTCTAATTTGAATTTTTCAACCAATCTCACGACCGCAGTTAAGGATGTAACAATTTCTTTGCAAACGCTTTCAGATATTACAATCAGTGGTTTTCATATATATAATGAAGCAACAACATCTGATTCTGTTAAAGGAGTGAGAACTGTTGAGATAACCGGAGGAAATGTAAATCTGGATCGCGATATTATATATGGAAGCGCATCTCAGGATAATACTATTGCGTTGCATATTGAATCTGGAGCTGATGTTACATTAACAAAGAACTATATTGACGGTAATGGCAGAAACTATTTAGGCACTTCAAGCACCGGAGTTTATTTTAATAGCTCTTCAGGTAAGGTGTTTAATAATATAATTCGGTCTGGCATTGCCAAGCACACAAAAGGGCTTGTTTTGGAATCTTCGTCACCGCTGATTGTGAATAATACAATAGACAGCAGGTCTGGTGGAGGCTCATTCAGCTCAGCTTATGGAGCGACGTTCAAGGGATCATCTCCTGTTTTTGTTAACAATCTTGTTACAACTTCAGAGGCACAAGACCAGTATGTTCTTATGTGTGAAAATCCAGCTTCAACTTTAGCATCTATAATTGATTATAATCTATTTGCGAAATTTCCACATGCTGGTGCCAGCGCAGTGATTACGAATTGCGATGGAACTGTTTATGATACAATTCCGTTTGTATTTGGAGCTGCATCTGTTGGCACATCAAATCAGATTTATAATGCTTCAGATGATCTGTCCGATATACTTTCTCCGGATTCTTATATTCCTCTCGGGTTAGCTTTGAACTCTGGTGCAAATACAAACACAGAAGCATACGGCAATCTTCTGGATGATTTTTACGGTGCAACAAGACCTCAAGCAGATGCAAATGACATCGGTGCAGTGGAGGATGTTCATTGATTCTAAATTCCCTCCCACTTTCAGCCAGAGGCTTGGCGGAGTGGGGAGGGCTGGGGAGGGGGAAAATACGTTGTGCGATGTGCGTACATTGTAAAAACCAAACGATGTACTATGTGCGCTCGACGCGTAACGGCTTTTATATGAACACACAAAGAATAAAAAATTGTACATGTGAAAACTGCGGAGCGCAGATTAACATCAATCCTGACATATTTTATGACATGCCGGTGACGTGGATGGACAGGGTGTCTAATTATCTGCTCCCTGCTGGATTTACAGTCACAGTGATATTAACCCTTTTCACATTAATCGTTGCTTGTGGTTCAAAAACAGGACCTAAAACAGCAAAAGGTCTGGAGACATCTTCTTTAATTCAAAAAGCTTTGGATGGAGAATTAAAAGAGATGTTTGCTCCATATACAAGGCTTGCGCCGGTTCATTTTCCAACAGCAAGTGATGCTCCATACAAAGATGATTTGGCAAAACTTGATGAAAACGCAGAGTGGCTTAAAGCACACCCTGAGGCTGCGATAATTCTTGAGGGACATTGTGATAAGCGTGGCAATGACCTTTATAACTTAATGCTGGGAGATCGCCGGGCAAGGACGATAAAGAGTTTTTTGATAGATAAAGGCGTGGCAATTGATCGCTTTGGAATGATTGTGTCATATGGAGAGAAAATGCCTGTTGATGAGAGTAATTCAATTGAAGCAATGAAAAAAAACCGCAGGGTGGAGTTTGTTGTGCGATGATCGATGTGCGATGTGCGATGTGCGTCGCCCACATCGAATAGAAAGAAAATATGAATAAAATTACTATTTATAAACAGTTAAGAATATGGCAAAAAGGAATTGAAATTGTGAAAAATATTTATTCTCTGACAAGAGAGTTTCCAAAAGATGAACTATATGGGCTAACATCTCAAATAAAGCGTTCATCGATTTCGATACCATCAAATATAGCCGAAGGATTTAAGAGAAACCACATAAAGGAATACAAACAATTTTTACATATAGCGCTTGGTTCCGCAGCTGAACTTGAAACTCAGTTAGTTATAGCTGAAAAGCTTAACCTTGTTGATGCCAAGCGTGTTAAAGTTATAAATGAAAACATCGATCATCTATCAAGAATGATTTCGACATTATTAAATAAACTTAGAACTACTCATTATTTATCAAAAGAGAATAGTAGTTCGATAAGCAATACTCGATGAGAGATAAGAGATGTGCGCTCATCGCACATCGCACAGCGAATATAATTGGTAGAGATTTTAACGATGTACTATGTACGCACATCGCACAACGAATAGACAGGAGGCAACATGAAGAAAGTAGCATTATTCATAGCCGTGATTATGTTGATATCTACAGCACTGTTATCAGCTGAAGAAAGCGTTCCAAAATTTCTAAATTATCAATCATTATTATATGACGATGG
>CAZLRI010000110.1:0-7871 GCA_964561745.1 uncultured Pseudobdellovibrionaceae bacterium
TTACTATTTTTACGCCTAATTTTCCGTCAATATCAACAAGCTCGCCTCTGGCAAAAAGTTTTCCACTAGCCACAAGATCTACTGTTTCACCTAATGGACGATTTAAATCTATGACTTTTCCGATATTATAATTTATCAGATCTTTAACCGATATACTTGTTTTTCCAACAACAGCAACAAGCTGTACTTGGATATCAGGCGCCATGTTAAGGATTTCATCAGGGATATTAGGAGAATCTTCATTTTCTGGCTCAGGTTTGTTTTTTGATGCAGGTTTTTTGCTGGGGGTGTGAGATTTTTTAGGGGCATCTGTTTCATCAGATTCTATTTCATCCTGAAAATCATCAGGAGATGGCTCTTCAAGATCTATGTCATCTGTGCCAAGATCGTCAGTTATCGAGCCTTCTTTTTTTGCTGCAGGCTTGGAAAAAGAAATATCCTCTTCAAAGTCATCAAATATATCAATGTCATCATTCATTTCATCTGTTTCTTTTTTTGTTTTATCTTTTTTATTCATAATTATCTCCTGATCTTAGCTGACAGTTGTTGGTATGTGGTTTAACCCAAAAAATGCAGTTGCATTTTTTGGTAAACCCGCAAAATTGCGCCATCTCTGCGTTGGGAAATAATTTTAGTCGGTCAACGTATCACTAAATACGCCTCCCTCCTAAAATTATTTTCCGCCTTGATCTGACACAATTTAGCGGGTTTGCCCAAATCGTTCAGTTTTCAACTGCACGATTTGGGTTTAAAAACTATCGACTACAATATGTCCTCTCCTTTATGGAGATCAACTATTTTACAATGCACCTTTGTTTTTTTAGGTGTTATTTCTGCTACAAAACCTCCGTGTTTGCCATCGCCAGCTCTTAAGATAACATCACCAGACAGTTTTTCGTCTTCCAGTTTCATTTTTGTATTTTCAAGAATGATTACATCTCCAGTTTCAAGATTATGAATATCGCCAGCAGCAATTGTTGTGCTTCCACCTTCAGCCCATATGGGAAATTTTATATGGTTAAATCTGCTTAATTGTTTAAGCTTGTATTGCTTTTCTGCATTGCGGTCTTCATTTAAGCCATCAACTTCTAAATACATGGCTTCAACAAGTGGGGATGGAAAAACAATTCTGACAAAGCCGACATTTGTTTCCAGAGATATCTTTATGACCAATGTAAACACCATTTTATCTTGAGATATTGTTTTATCAAGTTCATCAGGATTAAATAAAAACTTTTCAAATCTAAAATGAAGGCGTGATTCATTGTTGCAGAGCCTGAATATTCTGGATAAAACCTGAAGTATTAAATACTGTAGCACACCTTGTTCAATATCAGATAAAGGCTTTGGCGCAGGAAGTGTTGATATAGTTCCGCCTAAAAGACGCTCAATCATAAAATTCGCCAGATTAGAATCCATATCTATTGTGATTTTTTCTTCTTGAGGAGAGATTCCAAGCAAAATCAGTGTAGCTGGATTTGGAACCCGATTTTTAAAAGATCTAAAATCTTCAATATGCACTGATTCAAGTTTATATTTGCTCTTGATTCCAAGGTGTTCGTCTAATGCGCTTGTAATTGCCTCATTAAATTTTTCCCTTATTCCAATATTAGGCAGAAATTCAAATAAAGCTTCAAGTGCTTTTTGTTCCTTGGGAAGGATCTTCTGCAGTTTAAAATGAAAAGGTTTTATATCCATTATTCTTAAGTATAGTATCAGGTTATTTTAATCTCTTCAACTAGAATGCCTTTATTTGTCAGGGTTTCTTTTATCATGTTAGCGTTGGCTTCAAATGTGGAGCGGGTTTCATTGTCATCAGTAATGAAATGAACATTAACTTTACCATCTTTTGCCGTGCTTACCTTTAGTTTAAGACCCTTAAAAAACTTTTCTTTTAATTCAATTAATATCTCTTTTTCACCTGTTTCATTAAGCCCAAGTCTAACATATTGCACTATCTGATTAAGCACTGATTGGGTTAAAGCAGGGTTTTGCATGCTTTTTGCCATATTTGCCTGAAGTTTTTGCGCAAATTTACCTTGAAGAGCAGCATCAATGACGCTGTGGGAAGATTTTTGCTGATCTATTTTTGTTCCTTTTTTGCTTTGGCTAAACGTATGTCCGCCACGACCTCCGCTATCAGAGCCTTGCCCCTGTTTTGATTGTCCCTTTGCCATCACTCTCTGGCTTAATATTCCAGAACTTTCTTTTTTGCCATCAGAGTTTTGATCTCCTTTTTGATCCTTGTCTTTTTTCTGATCTTTTCTGTCATCATCTTTGTTTTGTTCATCATAATGGCGGACCTCTTTTGTAGCTTGTTCACTAAACTCACGGGACACCTGTTGTGTAAAAGGCTGACTTTTTTGTGTAAGGCGGCTTTCTTCCAGAACCTTATCAAACTGACTTTTATTATCTTTAGTACTCTCGTCTGGCTTTGGTTTTTCAGCAGCCAATCTTTCCTGTCGCGCCTTTTCTGATCTTGATATTTCTGACATATATAAACTCCTTATTTCGTAATGCGGTGTTTGATGTGCGTTCTTCGGTGAGAGATGAGAGGTATGTAATGAGCCTCATCACCCATCGCCCATCGAACTATATCTCCCCTAAGGCTTTTTCGCCATGTGTTTTTCGTATTCTATGGATGGTATTCCCAATCTCTTCCATTTCGCGCTCTTCTTTTTTACTTAATTCATCACGCACCTTTTTAGCCCACAATTCCTTATGTTTTTCCATTATATCAAGCTCTTTACATGCTTCTATATATTCTTTTCTGGTTAGCTTTACACCTTCTTCAGCTTCTTCAACTACCTGCTTTTGATCGTCTATTTCCTCATTTTTTTGTTCAATATCTTCTTCGAGTTTTCTTAAATAATTAACATGGACATTCCCTTCTCCAATTTTTGATCCAGTGGAGATTTTTGATTTCATATCAACTCGGGCTTTTTTCAAGTTTTTAGTTAATTTTTCTTTTTCTTCCTCTAATTCTTTTAGCCTTTTTTTTGCCTCTATTAATTTTTTAATAGCAAACGCGAGCGTTGCTTCAGCCTTCTTTTTTAGCTGATTCTTTATTGTTAGTAGTGCTTCAAGTCTGTATTTTGGTTTTGCCATAGGCTGTATTATTCAAAAAGATCCTTTAACATCTGAATTGATTCTTCAAACGTATAGTTTTCTTCAATTCCCTGCTTTAAAAAATTATTAACTTCATCTATTTTTTCAATAGCATAATCAACCTTAGGATCACTTCCTTCTTCGTATGCGCCGATAAGTATAAGATCCCTTTCCTTTTCATAGTTGGCAACAATTTCGCGGAGCTTTCTTGCAGCAGCCTTGTGGTCTTCATCTATTATTGAATCCATAACACGGCTGATGCTTTCAGATACGTCGATTGCAGGATAATGGCTTCTTGCTGCAAGTGCGCGTGATAGAATGATATGACCGTCAAGTATTGATCTTGATTCATCAGCTACTGGTTCGTTCATATCATCGCCTGCAACCAGAATTGTGTAAAAAGCTGTGATAGATCCTTTTTCAGAGTTTCCAGATCGCTCAAGCAATTTTGGTAAGGTGGAAAATACCGAAGGTGTATATCCCTGCCGCGCTGGAGGCTCGCCAATTGCCAATCCCACTTCGCGCAACGCTCTGGCAAATCTTGTTATTGAATCCATCATTAACATAACTTTTTTACCCTGATCGCGAAAATATTCAGCTATAGCAGTTGCAACATATGCGGCTTTTAAGCGGACAAGAGATGGCTGGTCTGATGTTGAAACAATTACTACAGATCGCTTAAGACCCTCTTCCCCTAAATCTTGTTCAATAAAATCTCTAACTTCTCGACCTCTTTCTCCAACCAGACAGATTACATTTACATCTGCTTCTGTATTTCTTGCAATCATTCCTATCATTGTAGATTTACCAACACCTGCTGCTGCAAAAAAGCCAACCCTTTGTCCTTCTCCAACTGTTAGGACAGAATCAATGCATTTTATTCCTATTGAAAGAGGTTTGGTTACCCTTTTTCTTTGTAAGGCTGCTGGCGGGTTTGCTGTTACTGGATATTCTGTTGTAAATTGAAGAGGTCCTTTTGTTTCAGCATCCAGAGGATCACCTAGTCCGCCAAGGATTCTTCCCAAAAGTCCGTTGCCAACCCTTACAGTTAAAGTATGGCTTGTTGGAATTACATCATTGCCAAGACCTATTCCTTCCAAATCACCTAATGGCATAAGCAGGACTTCCTGATCCCTGAATCCAACAACCTCAGCTTTAATTGGAACTCTGCTGTGATATGGGACAATAAAACATAATTCGCCTATCCTGACTCCTGGTACAACTGCCTTTACTACAATACCGGTAAGTTCTGTTACCTTGCCTTTTATGCTGTATGTGGAAACCGCTGATAGCAGATGGTGGTATTTGTGAAAATCTACATTTGGAAGACCATCATCAGATATAGGTGTTTTTTTGTTGCTGGTTTCATTTGTTTCAGGTTGTTTTTTCTTTATCATAGTTCAAGAGCTTTTCTTATAGCTTCCATTTGTGTTTGTATTTGGGCGTCTATTGTTCCAACCTCGGTTTCAACAATGCAACCACCCTGCGCTATTGTGTCATCTTCTTTAAAGTGAAGCCTCTTTGTGCGATCTAAAACATCTTTAAATTCAAACTGATTTTCAATGATTGTTTTGTAATCCTGTGGATTAAGCCGTACTGTAATTCTATCTCCAAGAGATCTTTCAAGTGCCTGTCTTACCACATCCTGTATTGCTTCGGGTTTTTCTTCAACTATATTACCGATCACCTTTTCAGCAATAGCAATGACAAGTTTAATTATCTCAGGCTCTGCTTCTTTGTAGAATTTTTCTTTTAGGGTTTCTAAAAGCACGATTTTTTCAGTAACCTGTGAAAACCCTTCGGTTTCACCTTTGGCATATCCATCAGATCTTGCTTTTTCCCGAACTGCTTCTACTTCAGCTAATATTTTTTGTGCTTTTTCTTTTATTTCATTAGCTTCAGTTTCAGCAGATTCGATTATTTTTTCAGCTTTATCTTTTGCCTCCAGCGTACTTTTATGTAGAACTCTGCCTGTATCAATTGAAATATCTACAGATGTGTGTTTTTTGTCCTGATGGAGATTTTTTTCCAGCCCTTTTCTTTTTTCAAAATCTTTCTTTTTAACCACTTTTGATGACATGTGAGAGCCCTTTCCATGATTCGATTATAACTTTTTTTGTGAATTTTTATTTCCTTGTTTAGGGCGTAAATGTAACACAAATTGATAATCCTGCCAACCATGCATCCAGGATCCATCGTATTTATGAGATAGATTCTAACGAGAAAAGCTTACCCCATGATTGGTCAATTACATTCTCTTTTGCAAGAGAGCTTATTCTAGAGAGGATTATAGACTGTCTTTCATATGCGGTTTCTTTTTGATTTTTCTGTGACTTTTCAGCTACATAGCGTTTTAACACATAGCTGATTTTAGGTGGCAACTTAATTCCAAGAAGGCGGGGTAGATCGCTGCTACTAGAAGAGATTGATTTGGCAAAAGCTGCGAGACCGATTTCAATAAGCAGATTTTCAGGACCAAGATGCTCTCCTTCTACTTCCAGCACTGTATAACGTGCCTGCTTTTTTAAATCATCAGATACATTTTTAAAGGATTTAATGCGCTGCTGTAGTCTTTTAGCGTCTTTTAATGACAATCGGTTAAGTAAAAAGTTTAGGGATTTTCCTGATATTCCATGCAAAGCAGTTGCAAGTTCCTGCATTCCCAAATCCTTAAAGAATAATTCCAGTTCATTGCTTTTGAGATAATAAAGGTGATTGAAATTTAGTTTTTCTATGGATCTTGACAGATGTAGAGGAATAAAGCGGCTTTCAAACCGCTGTTTTATTATATCAAGTATAGGCTTGGGTACTGAAAATGCTTCGATAATATTGGGTAAGGCAAACCTGATTGTCGGTGGTAGATTCTCAAGTAAGTATCGCACATGTTGCGATGGCAGATATCTGAGGATAATGCCAATAATTTTGGGTGATTCTTTTTTTAATTCTTCAAGAATCCATGCTGGATGAATTTCAGCAAGTCCGCTCCACCGTTCAGATGCTACTAATGAATTAATCTTTTCTTTTAATTTTGTTTCACGTTCACCAGAATTAATTTTTAAATAAGATTCAAATTCAGGCTTGCATGTTTTTACTTCATCTTCATTTAAGAAATTTAGTAGATCGCTGGCATTGTCGCCAAGTTCAATAGCTGCCAGAGTAATAAACATTCGCTGCCTGTTGTTTAAGTCGTGTGCCATAATAGTATTAGGTCTCCGACAATTTTATTTTTATCTTAAGGATAGACACAAGTACTTGATCAATTTAATTATTATTGATTTAAATAAATGAAAATTAAATTGTCAAAGCACTAGCTCTGCCCCTTGTTTACTGTACTTGTGTATTGAGCACGCCCTTAATTGAAGTTACACCCTGCTCAGCTATTTTTACTGTTAATTCTGTCATCTGTGCAAAATGAAACACATGGGCCTGTATACATAATAGTTCCTGATTTGAAAATTTTCGTTCACTATAGAGTATGTTGTTCACCAAGGAATCCATCTGTATCTGACCTTTGTTTACCTCTCCAAGAAGATCTACAAGTTTTTGTGATGTATTTGGTTCTCCAATTCCAAATGTTTCCTGACTAGCATCAAAATTAATAGATTCTCCGCCCAGTACTTTTGTGTCAGTTGTTCGTGATAACATATCCTGCCCTATTCCAAGCTGCTTCGCAAATGCCTGACCAGAATCCATATTGCCCAGATAATCTTTAAAACTAGCGCCTTGCTTTAATGGTGACAGTTCAGCATTTGATTTAGTAACCGCCTTGTTAAGGGCGTCGTTTGCAAGTTTTGTTACAACAGAATTTATAGCCATAAATACCTCGTTTTTTATTCCCCTGTCCCTTGGTCATTATTTTCTATGTCATCATCTTGATCTTGGGTATGGTTTGCAATCTGTTTAATTCTTTTGAAGAGCAAAGATAACGCACGGGCATGCAGCCTTGATGTCCATGACTTTGATAGACTCATTCTTTCACCAATGTCTTCGAGTGTTTTATTTTGAAAATAATACATCTTTACCAATTGTTTTTCTTTTTCAGGAAGGCTGTTGATCGCCTCTCTCATATAGTTTCTTATTTCAAGGAACTCACTTTTTTTATCTACATCAACTGCATTGTCGTCGGCAATTTCGATATCTTCAGACGCGTCCAAAGAAATGATATATATAGAAGCAAGATTATTAACTGTATCAACAGCTTCAGTCTCAGCTGCAAAGTCGAGAGATTTTGTTGCTGAGCTGGATTTATACTGTAGATACTCATTGGAAGCTTCTTCGAATTTTAGCCGTGCATATAATGTTCTTGGTAACCAGCCGCTTCTTCTTAATCCGTCATATATAGCGCCTTTAATTCTGTAGTAGGCAAATGTTCTGAAATCAACGTTTTCAGATAGATCAAAACGCTTTGCAGCTTCAAGAAGCCCCAGTCTTGCGTTGCATAGCACATCTTCATAATCTACAACTGACGAAAGAGTCTGACATACGCGTGAAGCAATAGAAGATGCATACGGCATATATTGATTAATGAGTTCGTCTCTCTTTTTTAACAGATCGAGCTCCTTTTTCGTTAATCTTGCCCCTTTGCTTTTTTCAGTGGCTTTTTTAGCAGTCTCCCGTGCATCGATCTTTGGTCTGCTCCGATTCTCCATTCTTGGAGACTTAAGCTTAGCTAGTAGTTTACCCATAAGCATCCCCTTAGTTTTATAGACACATACGAATTCTGCTAAATAGTTATGCAGCTTCCATGCCATGAGATAAGTGGC
>CAZLRI010000111.1:0-7603 GCA_964561745.1 uncultured Pseudobdellovibrionaceae bacterium
GTTGTTTGTCATCCTCGGGCTTGACCCGAGGATCCAGATATCCCGTAGTCAAGCCATGAGATGACATACAAAACTAGATTCCAGATCTCCGCCAAAGGACGGATCAGCCTCTGGCCGAAAGTCTGGAATGACACCTTATTTTTGAACCTGTAATTTCATATGTTATGAACTACTAATAATATTAAAGAGGCAACATGTTAGAAATTTTATGCACCATTCCTACAGAGCCGATTAGTTCAAGCGCTGCTGTTGATTTTACATGGCTTTTTATAAAAATGCTGCTTATTTTGGGCATGGTAAGCATCACAGCTATTATTCTTCTAAAATATGTGGTTCCTAAGTTTGGCATTCTAAAACCATTTCATAAAGGTCGTTATTTTAAAATTCTTGGACGTTATGTGCTTGAACCTAAAAAATCGCTTTATCTTGTAAATATCGGCAACAGATATTTAGTGATCGGAACCTCAGATCATGCTATAAATCTTATTACAGAAATTTCCAAAGAAGAAGCCAATCAAGGGTAAAGGTAGTAAATTTGGCAAGGTCCTTATAAAAGTTGTATATTGGGGAGAACAACAATGTCTTCAAAAAAGAAACGCCTTTTTTTAGGGCTCGCAATTTCTTTTACAGGAATTTTAATTTCAAGCATTGCTTATGCTCAAGCTGGGAAAGTCGGAGTTTCAAAACCATTGGTGCTTTTAGTTGTCCTTGCTGCTTTATCGTTAATTCCTTTTATAGTAATGATGTCCACTTCTTTTGTTAAGATTGCTGTGGTTTTATCTCTTATCAGAAGCGCAATGGGCACTCAGCAGATACCGCCAAACACAATCATCACAGGTCTTGCGATGATTTTAACTATATATATTATGATTCCAATTGGATATGATGTATACAGGGCAGCTGGAAATGTTATCAATCAGGGAACAAATCAGCCTTTAATGTCTCAGGCTTCAATTGAGATCCTGATAAAAGGTGTAAAAGAAGGCAAAGAACCAGTACGACAGTTTCTCCTAAAAAATGTTCATACACAGGAAAGAACCTTGTTTTATAATTTATCGCTAAAATTGCGTTCAAACGATGAAGACAGAAAAGAGATAAAGGATGATGATTTTATAAATCTCATACCAGCGTTTATTGTTAGCGAACTCACAGAAGCATTTCAAATTGGATTTATTATCTATCTTCCTTTTCTTGTAATCGATCTGGTAATCGCCAACATATTACTATCTCTAGGTATGTTCCAAATATCACCGATCACTATATCTTTGCCTTTTAAATTATTATTATTCGTACTTGTTGACGGATGGCATATAATCATCCGTGGTTTGATATTAGGATATGTATAAAGGATCTTTATGGATTATCTTGTAGCTATTGCAAAACAGACTCTATTCCTTTCTTTAATCTTAACAGGACCTCCGGTGTTAACAGCTCTAATTGTTGGTCTTACGATTAGTATCTTACAAGCAACAACTCAGGTGCAGGAACAAACTCTAACATTTGTCCCAAAACTTGTTGGCATTGTAGTAATATTAGTTGTTGCAGGTCCATGGATGCTTGCTCAGCTAATTTCATTCACACAGTCTTTATACACTACATTTGCCACATATGTTCATTAGACTTTAAGACTTTTGGTAATTTTATTTTATGGTAGCCGCAGGCTTCAACCTGCGTAAATGCACGCCGAAACACTTTAACCCAATATGTCACAAGATATCCTCGGTAAACTTGGTGTAAATATTAATGTTACATTCAGCTTAGTCTTTATAAGTTTGATTTGGATGCGCGTTCTGACCATGGCATCCATTATCCCATTTTTACTTGGCAAACCAGTGCCGCGCTATGTTGTTGTTGGAGCCTCAGTTGTAATGGCTTTATTTGTTTATTCAAACATAGCTCCAGCTAATCCACCGCTGCTTACAGAAGAACCTCTTCAATTAGTTGCTCTATATTTAAAAGAAGC
This sequence comes from uncultured Pseudobdellovibrionaceae bacterium, assembly GCA_964561745.1. Taxonomy (GTDB): domain Bacteria; phylum UBA10199; class UBA10199; order 2-02-FULL-44-16; family DYJF01; genus CAZLRI01. Next base: position 1,964 of record CAZLRI010000111.1, read on the forward strand.
TTTTTACGGCTTAGCAATTGGTTTTGGTGTTTCTGCCCTGTTTTATGGTTTTGAATCAGCAGGACAAATGATTGATAACCAGCGCGGAGTGTCTATAGCACGCTTATTAATTCCTCAACTTGGAACCCAAGGCTCAATCAGTGGTCAACTTCTATTTCAGATGTCCATAGTATTGTATCTGACAATGGGGGGACATCGTTTATTCTTTAATTCCTTTTTCTTAAGCTTTAGCAAACTACCGATACTTGAATTCCCAGCAACAACAGGACCTGGATTTTTTCCATTAATGGATATTTATATTAAAATAACCGGAGAAGTTTTGCTGATTTCAATCCAGCTTGCTGCACCAGTAATAATCGCTATCCTTATTACAGATATCATATTAGGTATGGCAAATCGTGTGGCACCACAGATTAATGTTTGGGAACTTGGTTTTAATGTAAAAGGCTATATTGGCATCTTGATGCTATTTCTTTCCATCACAGTAGTGGGAGATCAGATAGTAAGCTATGCCCAACGATCAAATACTAATGCTGATGCAATTATTAAACAGCTGAAGACTCCTTCACCTGTTCCTCAAATTGATCAGACAATCGGCCCTGAAGATGGAAGAGCTAAACCTGAGCAAGGGCTTTTGCCTGTAGTTTCGCCTTAAACTCCAGCAATCCAATTTAGGGTTCTTTCGGCATTAAGTTGCAAAAAACAGCAGCAAAATTCCTAATGTCATTCCTGAAGAAGAGACTGTTACCAAAAAGGTAGCCGCACCCTTTTCCGCCAAAGGCGGATCCGTCCTTCGAGACTGTGTCGCAATTGCTTTTTTGCTCTTTTTTGTCATTCCTGCGCAGGCAGGAATCCAGTAAAAACAACATGTTCTGGTTCCCCGCCTTTCAGCCAGAGGCTGATCCGTCCTATGGCGGACGCGAGGATGACAACAAAAAGGTATTACGACACAGTCCCTTCGGCGGAAGGGTGCATAATCTGCGCAGGCTGAAGCTTTAAGGCTACCAAGATGTTGCATTTGGTGACTTCGAAAACAGCTTCCTGCGCAGGAATTAACTTGATTCAAGTAGTTATACTATTTCGTGCAACTTATTTCCGAAAGAGCTGATAAATTTGTGTATCAAAGCACTAGGTAAATATCGGGGTATTTTGTCCCCGTTTTCCCCCTAAAACCCCACTTTTTTCACTCCGTCTGATTTTACTTTTCTTTCCGTCTGATTTTTTGGAGGATAATTGATTGATATTACACGTGTTTTTAAAATGGGACTTTTTAATTTTAAAATTCAACTTTGGCATTATGGTTGCATTATCTAATGGCGAAAGAAGACCTTTATGTCTTCAAATATGAACAATAGTTAAGGAGTAATCCTAAGGGAGGATAAAATGATAGCATCAGGCGATTTAACAATTCAACCTAATACTGATACAAACCACGATGGCGCAATAAACGGAGAAGATGTTGATGCGCAGATTCGAAATGCTAGTCTAACTGATGACGACACCATAACCTTCAACGGTCGTGATTATACATATAACGCAAGCGACTGGAGTACTTCTCAAACATTAGAACAACTAAAACAAGCTTTTATGGCAAGTAGGGCTGATTCAATAACACCAGCAGAAGCAAGACAACAACTTCAAGATGGTAGAACTCGCACAGAAGTAGTTCGTTTGTTTCGTGAATATCAATCAGCAGAACAAGCTCTACAAAGAGCTCAACAAACTAATAACCAACAGAACATACAACAAGCCACAGAAAATCTGGAAAGGGTCAGAAATCAGCTACAAACTCAGGTTCAATATATGCAGCAGCTAAATCAAGCTGCGAATAGAAGCACCAATGCTAATATCCCGTCGGAAATACTTGACGCACTTGAAATCAGCAGAGATGGAAACGGAAATGGTAGGGGAAACACAGCTGCAATGACAACCTCTCAGCAGCCAGCTGCAAATCAGAGCAGAGCTATTACAACACCTGCTCCGCAAGCTAATTTCACACCCCCGTCTGGCTGGGCAGCTCAAACAACTTCACCTAATTTTTCAACTGATGCTTATATGCAGAGCGTTGCAATGGAAGACAATATTCTTGGTTCATTTGACTCTATTCTTAAAAATCAAAATAAGGGTAAACAACTAATGATGTTGTTTTTCTATTTTGCGAAAATGGCTGAATCCGGAGATCTTGGGGCTATGTATCAGTTCATGAAGTTCCTCACATATATTATCTCAAAGGATAAAGCCAAACAGCAGATTGATATGGGCAAAAAGCTTATTGAGCTTCAGGATCTATCAAGAAAATGGACAGACAAGTTGCTCGGTTTTCAAACCAATGCCTCTGATCCAAACTCCAGTAATGATTTTATGAAGGTAATGACAGAGGTTAAAAGTGAAACAGATGCAATTGCAACTTCACAGAAATTAATAGCTCAGATGATGGAAGAATTTGCACAGATAGTTGAAACACTTACCAATACTACAAAGGGTGCATTAGATGCGCAGGGAAGAGTGCTTCGAAATATATCTCGAATGAGTTAATAAATTTAAAAAGACCGGATTCCAGATCAAGTTTGGAATGACAAAGAAAAGAATAGTATGGGGGCCTCGGGGAGATAAACTCAGAGGCTCTTTTAACATGATAAAGAACCCCTCTTTTTAGGAAAAAGCTTGCGGAGTACATATAACTAGTGATATTTTGTAATTGTTTCAAGGGTTTTGGTCTACTTTAGGAGCAAGCAAATGACTAATAAAGATTCTAAAAATAAAAAAAAGTGGGATTTTCCTATTGGTATTAAACCAATGCAAAAAGAGGAAGCTGAAGCAGTGATGGAGGATTTTTTTGAAAAGATTGAGGATGAATTCAAAAACACACCCCAATCTGAAATAGAAAAAGGTGCAAAAAAAATCAAAGATTATATTGATGGCAAGATCGGCTGGGCTGAGCTTTTTAATTTCACTCCGCAGATGTTATTGCAGATGGCAGAATTTGGATATGCTCAATTTAAGATTGGACGCTATCCTGATGCAGAACGCGTATTCAAGGTTCTAACAGTTTTGGACTGGAATAACCATTATTATCACTCTATGATGGGCACAATTTTACAGCGCCAAAAACGCTATGGTGAAGCTATTGCTGAATATACACAAGCAATAGAATTATATTCAAAAGATGTTGTATCACTTACAAACCGTGGCGAGATTTTTTTACAACACAATCTTTTAACAGAAGCAGAAGAGGATTTAAAAAAAGCAGTTGATACTGATATTGATGGGAAAAACAAATGGGTTAACCGAGCAAAGATGCTGCTCACGCAACTTGAAAAAAATAAAAAAGGAGCAAAGAAACAGAAAGGCGATAAATAACAATGGTTGAGCCAACCCGTACAAGAAAAGTTGACCAGCAGGAGCTCCTCTTTGATCTTGCAAAGATGGAGATGGTAGAAGCACTCAAGCACGGGGATAATATCTATAAGGTCCTGCTGAATCTCCCCAAAGGAATAACATCAGCTGATTTTGAAAAATTCATGGGTCAGCAGTTTTCCACGCTAAAAAGTCAAATTTTGCAAGACACTCCAATATATGAATCATATGCCTCTGTTCCTGAACCTATTGCTTCCTGTTTTTACGAACACAACAGTGGCAGGTCTCTTTCTGAAGGTGAACGCGAATCATTTTTCAAAGCCATGTCTCTAGGTGTTCCAAAAACCCTTGGAAAAACATCTGAAGAAGATTTGCCAACAGAAGAAGAAATCAGACAAGCAACACAAGGCACTCTTGATGAATGGGAAACTTTTACAGGCGACATGTGGGGTCAGATTCTTGACGCCCAGATGATGGTTGATTATGAAAAGAAAATGGATGAGATAAAAGGTGAAGTAGAAAGAATTATAGCCCTTGCCAAATCAGGACAAGTAGATCCTGAATTTGTTCTTCTTGCTTTAGCAAAAGTTAATGTAACAAAAAATGGTGTGCTAATGTCATGGTTAGGCAAAAAAGCATTTCTTGCTAACGATAATTTAAATAGAATTGCTAATGATCTAAGCACAACTCCAACAACAGATATAAATTATCCAAGGCAAATGCAGATGGCAAGCGCTGAAACTCGTGACGGAGCTTTTCAATTACAATTGCTTGTTGCTGATATGCAAAAAGTTATGCAAGATGTGGGTGGAACCCTTGATCAAGTACACAGCATTATGGGAGAGATAAACCGAACGCGCCGAGAGATTATTCAGAAACTCAACCCAATGCGATAATATGGTGCGCGCATTCACGCAGGCTGAAGCCTGCGGCTACCATAGTTTTTAATAAAAAGAATACTATAAAAAATCTTATGGAGCCTTCAAAAGAACAAAAGGGGAAATTAACTCAGATTCTGGATACAGATCCTGCTAGAAGAAAACACCTGACTGATACATTAATGGCATTTCTAGCTGACAAGGTCAGCATCGCTGAGTTAAAAGGCATATCAAGAGATAACCTATACAGGATCGCTGATTCTGGTTATATAAAATTCAAACACGGGAGAATTGAAGAAGCCTTTAAAATATATCAGGCATTAATTCTTCTGGATCACCGTAATGCATATTTTCATACAGTCATGGGAGCTATTCATCAAAAGATGGAGCATCCGGTTGAAGCAATTATGGAATATACGCAAGCCATAAGGCTCAACCGAAATGACCCGTCATCATATGTCAACCGGGGCGAACTTTATTTAAGACATAAAAATTATAAAAAAGCTGCTGAGGATTTCAGGGTAGTTATAATCATGGATATGGAAGGCAAAAATCTATGGGCAAACCGCGCAAGATCGCTGGTTATCGCCATCAAAAGATCTATGGAAGCAGATAGAGCCAGAAAAGGCCGAAGGATCACAGTAAGGTAAAAAAAGACGACATCCCCTATAGTATACAAATGTTAAAAATTTTTCACAAAATCCAATTAAGTTTTTTGCTCATCATTAGCCTAACTCTACTATGTAGTTTTTTAATTTTAACATCCATCTCGCAAGCTGCAGAACTTCAGTTTAAAGGTGGTTCGATCAAGATGCCAGCTAATCCAAAGGAATATAAAGAAGATGATATTGATTTGCCGTGGGGCAAAGCAACGCAGGAAAATTATGAAGCAAAAGATCCTGCCACAGACATAATCTATCACTTTGCCACATTTACATTTTCCAATCCAACCAAGACTTTGAATCTGTCTGGACTTAGAAAAGTTAAAAAGTTTTTCCTAAAAAATCGAGGTTGCGTAGCTACTACTTTAAAAGAAGACGTCTTTCTTGATGCAAACAAACATGCATGGCCTCAAACAACTTTTGAAGGAGTATGTAAAGCACCAGTCAGATTTCAAATCACGGTGTTGATTGCTGAAAATCAAGTTTTTTGGTTTGAAGTTTATCGAAACGGAATCAGTGGTATACGTTTAGAAAAAGGTTATCTTACCAAAACTTTAAATGATTTTATTTCCAGCTTTATTCTTAAATCCAACTAGTGCTTCGACAATTTAATTCACATCTATCTTGATCCATGAAAATAAAATTGATCGAGCACTTGTGCATACCTATTTTGAAATATAATCGATGCCTAGTGCTTCGACAATTTAATTCACATCTATCTTGATCCATGAAAATAAAATTGA